>NZ_JBEONP010000021.1:0-79900 GCF_040544435.1 Undibacterium sp. GrIS 1.2 | reverse complement strand
TGCCGTTGATTTTATTGAATATTCTTGTTTTAAGCCCCTCTAGTTTTGGGCTCATAACCCGAAGGTCGTAGGTTCAAATCCTGCCCCCGCAACCAGAATTAAATAAAAAAGCCACGTATCAACGTGGCTTTTTTATTGGCTCAGTAATTATTTTTTGATTTGTGCGGAATTTCTGGACTACAATCCGATATCAGCGCAATTGATGAAATTCTAATCAACTGCGCTACGCTCAAACAAGCGGCAATTGTTCAGCGATTGTCGATTTAGTTGATGAGTAAATTAACATAAAGAATGCATAACCAAATGTGTTGACTTTGGTTGATGTCAGACAGTAAGTATCCGCCTAGATGGCATGCGCTGCCCTAAAGTGCAGCAAAATTACAGAATCGGTTTTGGCTGAAGAAGTTCTTTCAGTGCCGTTCTATACTTAATTAGATCAACCAATCAATGTGCTAAAGAGTTTGCATGAATACTGCTGAGGCCAAGCGAGTCCTCGAAACCGCCTTGCTATGTGCGCATGAGCCGCTTACCGTCAATACGATGAGAAAGCTGTTTCAGGATAGTGATGAATCAAGCGAAATTGTTGGTGCCGACACCATTAAATCCATGCTGGAAGATTTGCGTGTTGATTGGTCTGATAAAGGTATTGAGTTAGTCGGATTGTCGACCGGATGGCGCTTCCAAAGCCGTCCAGAAATGCGTGCTTATATCGACAGGTTGAATCCTGAAAAGCCGCCAAAATATTCACGTGCCACCTTGGAAACGCTTGCCATTATTGCGTACAGACAGCCAGTTACTCGCGGAGATATTGAGGAAATACGCGGTGTCACGGTTGCTTCTCAGATGATTAAAACTTTAGAGGATCGTGGTTGGATTGAAGCTATTGGCCACCGCGATGTGCCTGGGCGCCCGGGTTTGTTTGCGACTACCAAGCAATTTTTGGATGATTTGGGTTTATCTTCCTTGGATCAACTGCCTCCGTTGCAGCAAGTAAAAAAAGACGATGTATCTGATGTGAGCACGCCGGAATTGGATGCCCTCGGAACCGGTATGTTTGCAGAGCAAGAGTTATCTGCTTTGGCTGGTATTGAAATAACTGAGGTTGTTTCTGTGGGGGCAAAGGCTCACGAGATTGAAAATGAAGTTAGCAGCGCTGGCGATGCTAGTGTTGTAGAGGAAGTAAAAAGTCTGGCTGAAGTCGCCGTAGCTGATACTGCGCTGACATCCAAGCCAGAAAATGAAATAAGTAATATTGACAGCGACTTTGCTCAAGGCTCAGATGTGGCGGTTGAAACATCGAATCATGAGCTGGCATCAGAAACTAAACCAGATGCTGCGTCATCGATCCCGCCCGCAAGCCTAAATTAAATAGAATAATGAATACAAATAATCCAGACGATATTAAGCCGAATGCATCTGCTGAAGGTGGTGATGATAATGCGCAAAAGCCAGTAAAGCGCGGTGTGCGTGGGCCGCGCAATATGCGCCGATCCCGGCCGAAAGCTGATGCGGCAGACAGTGGTGCGGCTGAGGGCGTTGTGACTGCCGTAGTTGATATGCCAGGTGCTGAAATCGGTGTTGAAAAGCGAAAGCCAAGAGCAGTTCGCCCACAGGGTGATCGAGTACAGCGTACTGATGCTGGTTCGCGTGAGCCGCGTCCAGCAAGACTGCCGCGCGAGGGGCAGAGCGAAAATCGTGCACCACGCACGCCACGGGATGAGCAAAGCGGCAATCGTGCAGCGCGCCCGTCGCGTGAAGAGCAATTTGGCAATCGCTCTGCTGGCCCTAATGGTGGTGCAGGAAATAGCTCCGGTAGCGGATTATATAAAGGTCGTCACCCAAGTCAGGCGCGTGGTGTTCGTCCTGCAAGTCGTCCCGCCGCCAACAGTGCAGATGATGTTTTTTCATTTGTTACATCGGAAGCATTCGACGTTGCTGCAGATGCTGGGCAAGACAAAGGTAGGGGGCGCGCAAGTAAAGTAGTTAGACGTGATCTTACTGCGGATGATGATGCTCCAAAATTGCATAAAGTTCTGGCTGAGGCTGGCCTTGGTTCACGTCGTGATATGGAGGATTTGATTGTTGCTGGACGCGTATCTGTGAATGGTGAGCCTGCACATATCGGTCAACGTATTCTTCCAACTGATCAGGTTCGGATTAACGGTAAACCAATTCAACGCAAAATTAGTAAAAAACCACCTCGTGTCTTGGTTTACCACAAGCCGGCGGGTGAAATTGTAAGTATGAGTGATCCGGAGGGGCGTCAATCCGTATTCGCCAGTTTGCCGCAAATGAAGGTCGGTAAGTGGCTGGCGGTAGGGCGTCTTGATTACAACACGGAAGGTTTGTTGTTATTCACGACCTCTGGTGATTTGGCGAATCGGCTTATGCATCCACGTTACGGTATTGAGCGCGAATATGCTGTGCGCACTTTAGGTGACTTGGAAGAAGGAATGCGCCAAAAGCTGCTCGCTGGTGTCGAGCTTGAAGATGGTTTAGCACAATTCTCCAAAATTATGGATGGCGGTGGCGAAGGTGTAAATAAGTGGTATCGCGTTGTCATCGGTGAGGGGCGTAATCGCGAGGTGCGTCGTATGTTTGAGGCTGTAGGTTTGACGGTGTCGCGTCTGATTCGTACTCGTTACGGTGTAATGACTTTGCCCGCTGGTTTAAAACGTGGTCGGTGGGATGAACTGGAAGAAGATGCAGTCCGTAGCTTACTGAAAATCAGTGGCTTGGAAAAAGCCGGTGGTGATAAGCCCGCTGGTAAAGAATTCGCGGCACGTCCAAATGGTAACAAGGCACCGGGTCGTCCTGTCAATCCTTTCGATAAGCCACAAGGTCGATTTAACGCGCCGCGCCCTGAGTTTGGTAGCGCTCGTAGTAGTGGAGGTGCCGGGAGGAATGACGCAGAAGGTAAAAAGCGTAG
Organism: Undibacterium sp. GrIS 1.2; assembly: GCF_040544435.1. Classification (NCBI taxonomy): domain Bacteria; kingdom Pseudomonadati; phylum Pseudomonadota; class Betaproteobacteria; order Burkholderiales; family Oxalobacteraceae; genus Undibacterium; species Undibacterium sp. GrIS 1.2. The sequence continues at coordinate 76,971 of NZ_JBEONP010000021.1, read as the reverse complement.
TCGTCAGCCAGATCCAATGCAGACAGCGCTAGGATTTCCAGATGCTGGCCAGCAGCGACGTGGTGGTACAGCGCGAGGAAGTGGTCAGGCTATAGGTCAGGGGATTGCTGCTCGCAGACGCTCTAAAGGTGTTTGATGTTGCTTTTTGCTATGTGATACACCTATTTTTGCTCTGTTCGTCCATTGCGATAGAGTAAATAATCGTTTATAATCTTGCAGTTAGCAGATTTTGCCTCCATTGGTTGGGATAATGGGGCGTTGTAAAAACGATGGGCAGTAGCCCATTTTTTTTTGGCGAAGCAGTTTGTTGCTGGGCAAATTAAGCATTTTTCGGAGAATACTCTTGCAGTTGTTGGAATTGATAGAAAAGACCGTCAATGGCACCGGATACGATCTGGTTGATTTTGAACGGGCAGATCGTGGCTTGTTTCGAGTTTATATTGACTTTTTGCCGGCGGACGCAGAGAAGGGCAATATCACGGTTGAAGACTGTGAGAAGGTCAGCCACCAACTGTCTCATGTATTAACTGTTGAGAATATGAATTACGAGAGGTTGGAAGTTTCTTCTCCTGGTCTTGATAGGCCGTTAACGAAATTGACTGATTTCGTCAGGTTTGTTGGTGAAAAAGCGACTATTAAGTTGCGTTTGCCAATGCCTGGTGCGCAGAATCGCAAAACATTTGAAGGCGTTTTGCATGAGCCTGAAGGTGACAAGCTGAAGTTGGAATTTGAAGGTAAAGACGGTGCGGCAATGCTGGAGTTCACGCTTGCCGATTTGGATAAGGCACGTTTGGTGCCGCAAGTAGATTTTAGGAGCCGCAAAGCATGAGTCGCGAAGTTTTATTATTGGTTGATGTGCTGGCGCGTGAGAAAAACGTTGATGAAGATATCGTTTTTGCTGCGTTGGAGCATGCTTTGGCTCAGGCCACAAAGAAGCGCTATGAAGGTGAAGTCGATATTCGCGTAGAAATTGATCGTGATACAGGCGAATACAAATCCTATCGCCGCTGGCGCGTAGTGCCTGATGATGCTGGCTTGCAATTACCTGATCAGGAAATTTTGCATTTCGAGGCTGTTGAGCAATATCAAGATATCGAAGTCGATGAATACATCGAAGAGCCGATTGAATCAGTAGAGTTGGGTCGTCGTTTCGCGCAAGATACTAAGCAAGTTGTTTTGCAACGCATCCGTGACGCAGAGCGTGAACAAATTTTAGCTGATTTTCTTGAGCGCGGCGATTCCCTGGTGACTGGCACGATCAAGCGCATGGAGCGTGGTGAGGCCGTTGTTGAGTCTGGCAAGATTGAAGCACGCTTGCCACGAGATCAGATGATTCCTAAAGAGAATTTACGTGTTGGTGATCGTGTTCGTGCTTATATTTTGCGTATCGATCGTAATGCGCGCGGCCCACAAGTTATTTTGTCTCGGACCGCACCAGAATTCATTATGAAACTGTTCGAGCTGGAAGTGCCAGAAATCGAGCAAGGTTCTTTGGTCATCAAATCTGCCGCACGTGATCCAGGTATACGCGCCAAAATCGCAGTTTATACCAGCGATAAACGTATTGATCCTATCGGTACCTGTGTTGGTATGCGTGGTTCGCGCGTTCAGGCAGTAACTGGTGAGCTAGGCGGCGAACGTGTTGATATCGTGCTTTGGTCGGAAGATCCAGCCCAATTTGTTATCGGTGCTCTTGCTCCTGCCAATGTTTCTTCTATCATGGTAGATGAAGAAAAGCATGGTATGGACGTTGTGGTTGATGATGAAAATCTGGCGATTGCCATTGGTCGTAGTGGTCAAAACGTTCGTTTGGCAGCTGAATTAACTGGCTGGCAAATTAATATTATGACGGCGGAAGAATCCGCTAGTAAAGCCGAGCAAGAAACTGCTGGTGTTCGTGCTTTGTTTATGGAGAAGCTAGACGTTGACCAAGAGGTTGCAGATATCTTGGTTGATGAAGGTTTCGCTAGTTTGGAAGAAATAGCTTACGTACCTATCAGTGAAATGCTGGAAATTGAAGCCTTCGATGAAGATACGGTAAATGAGTTGCGCAACCGCGCTAGAGATGCACTGCTTACAGAGGCAATCGCTTCCGAAGAAGGTGTTGATGGTGTCGAGGATGCTTTGATCAACCTAGAAGGTATGAGCCGTGTAACTGCCGGCAAGCTGGGTTTAGCAGGCATTAAGACACTACGGGCTTTTGGTGGTCTGGCGTATGACGAATTTGGAGCGATTTTGGCGCTGTCAGCCGAACGTGCGCGCCAATTAATTAAAGATGCATTTGAAGACGTGACTGATGATGAGATGAAGCTCATCGACGCTAAATATGATGATCATGCCAAGGCTTTGTTAGCTTCAGCATGGAAACTCGTAGAAGCACAATAATTCCGAGTTAATAATCATTTAAGCGTTTTATCAGGCGCACATAGAAAAAGAGGACTGAATGGCGAGTAACAATGTAGCCCAATTTGCCACCGAGCTGAAAATGTCAGCGGATTTGCTGCTAACGCAATTGCGTGCCGCAGGCGTCAGTAAAAGCTCGACGTCCGACGCGCTGTCAAAAGAAGATAAAGATCGATTGCTGGAGCATTTGCGTCGCTCTCATGGTGTGGCTGCGGATGCAGATAAGAAAAAAATCACGCTGACCCGCAAAGAAACGACTGAAATTAAGCAAGCAGATGCAACTGGTAAGTCGCGTACGATTCAAGTTGAAGTTCGTAAAAAGCGTACTTTCGTGAAGCGTGATGAAGCTGCCGCAGAAGATCAGACTGGCCCTGCAGCGATGGTGGTTGATCCGGTAGATGTTGCGCGTCATGAGGAAGAAGCGCGCAAAGAAGCCGAATTGATTATGCGCCAAGAGGCAGAATTAATTCAAAAGCAAGAGCATCTTGCCAAGCTGGAAGCTGAAAAAGAAGTGCAAGCTCAAGCTTTGCGCGAGGCTGAATTAGCTGCCGCTAATTCAGCTAAGGTGGAAGCAGATAAGTTGAGAGCAGAACAAGCGGCAGTCGCTGCTGCGGCACTCAACACTAGTGCGAAAGCACAAGTAGTGCATACGCCGTCTGCCGCTAGTGTTTCTGTGCAGGCCGCTCCTGTAGCTGCAGCAGCTCCAGTTGTATCGTCTTCAGATGATGATAAAAAACGTCATTCAGCTGATGAAGCGAAGAAGAAAATCGTTACAGAGGCAAAAGAAGCGGCAGAACGTGCTGCCGTTACAGAAATCGCTCGTAAAAAAGTAGCGGATGAGGTTGCGCAAATTAAAGAAATGATGAGCGCTGCTCGTCGTCCTGCCAAAGCCCCTGAGCCTGTGGTTGCTCCTAAAGTGGCCGAAGGTACACTGCACAAACCTTCCGATAAGAAGATCGCAGAGAAGAAACCAGCTACTGAGAAAAAAGATGAGAAGAAACCAGTGGTCGCGGTGGATAAAAAATCCATTAAGTCGGCTAATGTTTCTTCCACATGGCAAGACGACGCTAAAAAGCGTGGTGCTGGTATTAAAACTCGTGGTGATACGTCTGGTGGGCGTGATGGTTGGAAGGGCGGTCCAAAAGGACGTCGTTCACATCAGCAAGATGGTCGCGATACTAATTTCCAGGCGCCAGTAGAGGCAATTGTTAAAGACGTGTACGTTCCAGAAACCATCACTGTCGCAGAGTTAGCACACAAGATGGCAGTAAAAGCCTCTGAAGTGATTAAGCATTTGATGAAATTGGGTCAGATGTGCACTATCAATCAGGTGCTGGATCAAGAAACAGCCATGATTCTGGTTGAAGAAATGGGTCACAAAGCTTTTGCTGCAAAACTGGATGATCCAGAAGCAATGTTGACGGATACGGCTGATCACGAAGAATATGAGTTAACCTCGCGTGCTCCTGTAGTGACTGTAATGGGCCACGTCGATCACGGTAAAACTTCTTTGCTGGATTACATTCGTCGTGCCAAAGTGGCATCGGGCGAGGCTGGCGGTATTACCCAACATATCGGCGCTTACCACGTTGAAACACCGCGTGGCATGATTACTTTCCTTGATACTCCGGGTCATGAAGCTTTTACAGCAATGCGCGCGCGCGGTGCTAAAGCGACAGATATCGTTATTCTTGTTGTTGCAGCTGATGATGGTGTTATGCCACAAACTAAAGAAGCGATTGCCCATGCAAAAGCTGCTGGCGTGCCTTTGGTCGTCGCTATCAATAAGATTGATAAGCCAGGAGCAAATCCTGACCGCGTCTCACAAGAATTGATCGCTGAAAGTGTTGTGCCAGAAGAGTATGGTGGTGATTCTCCATTTGTTCAGGTTTCGGCAAAAACTGGTTTGGGTATCGATGCTTTGCTCGAACAAGTTTTGTTGCAAGCTGAAGTTCTGGAATTAAAAGCGCCAAAAGATGCACCGGCTAAAGGTTTGGTCGTTGAGGCTCGTCTGGATAAAGGTCGCGGTACTGTTGCAACGATCTTGGTTCAGTCCGGTACTTTGAAGCGTGGTGACGTTGTGCTGGCGGGTTCTTCTTATGGTCGCGTACGTGCCATGTTGGATGAAAACGGTAAAAACATTTCTGAGGCCGGTCCTTCGATTCCAGTAGAAATTCAAGGTTTGACCGAAGTGCCTGTCGCTGGTGAAGAAGTCATGGTCATGACTGACGAGCGTAAAGCACGTGAAATCGCGCTGTTCCGTCAAGGCAAGTTTCGTGACGTTAAGCTGGCTAAACAGCAAGCGGCCAAGCTCGAAAATATGTTCGAAAACATGGGTGAGGGAGAAGTCAAAAATCTGCCTATTATCGTCAAGACCGATGTACAAGGTTCGCAAGAGGCTTTGGTTCAATCATTGCAGAAACTGTCTACCAACGAAGTTCGCGTACAAGTTGTACATGCAGCAGTTGGTGGGATTTCAGAGTCTGACGTGAATTTGGCGGTAGCGTCCAAGGCCGTTATTATTGGCTTTAATACGCGTGCTGATGCTTCTGCCCGTAAGTTGGCCGAATCTAACGGTGTTGATATTCGCTACTACAACATCATTTATGATGCTGTTGATGAAGTTAAAGCAGCGTTGTCCGGCATGTTGGCTCCAGAGAAGCGTGAGACCATTATTGGTATGGTCGAGGTCAAACAAGTCTTCCTGGTAAGCAAAGTCGGCGCGATTGCTGGTTGCTTGGTCATCGATGGTGTGATCAAACGCACTTCTTCTGTACGTTTGCTGCGCAACAATGTTGTTACCTGGACTGGCGAACTTGATTCTCTGAAGCGCTACAAAGATGATGCAAAAGAAGTTCGTGCAGGTATGGAGTGTGGACTGTCTCTGAAGAATTACAACGAGATCGAAGTTGGCGATCAGTTGGAAATCTTTGAAATTCAGGAAATTGCCCGTACTTTGTAATGACAAATGTGTTGTAAGCGTTTTTAATAGTTTTAAAAATAAGAGGGTGGGCACTGATGTTTGCGAACAGCCGATATGGCAAAACGTGAATAGCTTGCCCACCCTTACTAATTAGGTTTTATGGCAAAACATAGCAAAAATATTCCCGGACGTGGTCTGCGTGTCGCAGATCAGATACAGCGCGATCTGGCAGAAATCATCTGGTCAGAATTAAAAGACCCGCGTGTCGGCATGATCACTTTGACAGAGGTGCATCTGACACCTGATTACGCACATGCAAAAGTATTTTTTACTACTTTAGCGGATGATCCGGTAGCGGTAAAAAGTACCATTGAGGCCTTGTCTAAAGCGGCTGGATTTTTGCGTAATCAATTAGGTCTTCGCCTGCATATTCATACTCTGCCACAATTACATTTTCTGCATGACACTTCCACGATACGCGGTATCGCAATGTCCAAATTAATCGATGAGGCCAATGCTACGCGGTCTAAAGACGACGGCGAAGCATAATTGCAATGGGCATTAGGCTTAGTCATTTATAGATAAAAGTTCTGCTTTATACATACTCAATGTATCGAGTTCGGATTGAACTTTTTCCTATATCTGATCGCCTAACTGTCGATGTTAATATTCACTGCTTTTGCCTGTTTTGTCACTCATGCACTGATAGATCAATGGTGCAATAAAAACCTCCCTCACGTCTTATGAATAGTCCGGTAAAAAAGAGAGTACGCGTGCCAGTGCACGGCGTTTTATTGCTGGATAAACCTGTCGGACTATCTAGCAACGACGCGCTGATTAAAGCAAAGCGTCTATTTAATGCGCAAAAAGCGGGGCATACCGGTACATTGGATCCGTTTGCGACGGGTTTGTTGCCGCTATGTTTTGGTGAGGCGACCAAATTTTCTCAAGATTTATTGGAAGCAGATAAGACATATCAAACCATCGTACACCTGGGAGTTAGCACTACTACCGGAGATACGGAAGGCGAGATCGTAGAAAGCTTGTCAGTCAATGTGACTGAAGAGCAAATCCATGCTGCTCTAGCGCAATTCCGTGGAGATATTCTGCAAACTCCTCCTATGTATTCTGCCCTCAAGCGTGATGGAAAACCTCTGTATGAGTACGCGCGCGCTGGCATAACCTTGGAACGAGAGGCGCGGCCAGTAACAATCCATAGTCTTGATTTTGTAAGTTATGAAGCCCCGTATTTGACGCTCAACGTGTGTTGTAGTAAGGGAACTTATATCCGGGTATTGGGTGAAGACATCGGCAAAGTATTATCTTGCGGGGCGCATCTAAAAGCTTTGCGACGTACCGAGGTCGGGCACTTAATCTTGGAAAAATCGATAACCCTTGAGGCTTTGGGCGAGATCGAAGAAACTGACCGATTAGCTTTATTGGCACCCGTAGATGCTTTGCTATCTAGCTTTCCTCGACTTGATTTGACGGAAGAACTGGCAAAGCGATTTTTACAGGGGCAACGTTTAGCTTTGGGTAAAGAATCTACCATCTTACCTACGCAAATTGGTCGTGTTCGCGTATATCGTGCCTCAGATCAACAATTGCTAGGTTCTGCCCAATTGCAGGAATATAGCATTCTGGCGCCAGAACGATTAATTGCAACGACGATGATGTAATTTACAGTGATCTATCGCTGGCTTTAAATTATTTAAGAAGATTCTAGTTGTAATCAGTTCTTGTCACTAACACGTAGTAACTCCTTGAAATAATAGGAGTTTTGCTTATTATCCAAATGTTGTGCAGTACAACATGTTATAATCTTGGGTTATCTGAATTTCCCTAAATCTTCTCGCTACCATGTCAAATACAAAACGCGCTATCCGCAACATCGCCATTATCGCTCACGTCGATCACGGCAAAACCACACTGGTTGACCAATTATTGCGTCAGTCCGGTACTTTCCGCGACAACCAACAGGTTGATGCCCGCGTGATGGATTCTAACGATATTGAAAAAGAGCGTGGCATCACGATTCTGTCCAAGAACTGCGCTGTTGAGTACAAAGGTACGCATATCAATATCGTTGATACGCCAGGCCATGCCGATTTCGGTGGTGAAGTTGAGCGTGTATTGTCCATGGTAGACAGCGTTTTGTTGCTGGTCGATGCGCAAGAAGGCCCGATGCCGCAAACACGTTTTGTGACTCGTAAAGCGTTAGCGTTGGGTTTAAAGCCGATCGTCGTTGTGAATAAGATCGATCGCGAAAACGCAGATCCGCAGAAAGCGGTCAATGCAACATTTGAATTGTTTGACAAGCTTGGCGCAACTGATGAGCAGTTAGATTTCCCTATCATTTACGCATCTGGCTTCAAAGGCTATGCAGGTTTGGAAGATAACATCCGTGAAGGCAATATGGATCCCTTGTTCGAGGCGATCCTAAAACACGTTCCTGCGCGTCAAGATGATCCAGATGGTCCTTTGCAATTGCAGATCACGTCTTTGGAATACTCCTCTTACGTTGGTAAGATCGGTGTTGGTCGTATCTTGAGCGGTCGTGTTAAGCCTCTACAAGACGTTATTTGGATGAATGGTCCAGACGACAAGCCAACTAAAGCGCGCATCAACCAGGTTCTGACATTTAAAGGTCTGGATCGTATTTTGGTTGACGAAGCACTGGCTGGCGACATCGTGTTGATTAACGGTATCGAAGAAATCAGTATCGGTTCTACTATCTGCGCACCAGATACACCGCTGGGTTTGCCAATGTTGAAGGTGGATGAGCCAACCTTGACAATGAACTTCATGGTGAATAACTCACCATTGGCTGGTCGCGAAGGTAAATTCGTTACAACGCGTCAAATCCGTGATCGTTTGGATCGCGAATTGAAAGCCAACATGGCTTTGCGTGTAGTACAAGCTGAAAACGATGACTCTACTTATGAAGTATCCGGTCGCGGCGAATTGCATCTGACGATTTTGATCGAAAATATGCGTCGCGAAGGTTTTGAACTTTCCGTTTCCCGTCCACGTGTCGTATTCAAAATGGTAGATGGCGTGCGCCATGAGCCATATGAAAACTTGACCGTGGATGTTGAAGAAAACAACCAGGGCGGCGTGATGGAAGAGCTCGGTCGTCGTCGCGGTGATTTGCAAAACATGGAACCGGACGGCAAAGGTCGTGTGCGTCTCGAATATCGTATTCCTGCACGCGGTCTGATCGGCTTCCAGGGCGAATTCATGACATTGACGCGCGGTACAGGTTTGATGAGCCATGTGTTTGATGAATACGCGCCAGTTGATAATTCTAAAGGTGAGTTAGCAGGCCGTCGCAATGGTGTGTTGATTTCTCAAGACGATGGCGCTGCCGTCGCTTATGCAATCTGGAAATTACAAGATCGCGGCCGTATGTTCGTTGTTCACAACGATCCGGTGTACGAAGGCATGATTATCGGTATTCACTCCCGTGACAATGATCTGGTTGTGAATCCGATTAAAGGTAAGCAATTAACTAACGTGCGCTCCTCAGGTACGGATGAAGCGGTACGTTTGGTACCGCCAATTCAGATGAGTCTGGAATATGCAGTTGAATTTATTGAGGATGACGAGCTGGTTGAAGTCACGCCTAAGAGCATTCGTCTGCGTAAGCGTTATTTGAAAGAGCACGAGCGTAAAAAGGCTTCTCGCGACGCGTAATTAAAGTCTTGTCTGGCGATTAACATGATCGCCAGATAGAATTGAAACCCGTTTTGCTCCTCCACACAGTGGTCCGAGTTAAACGGGTTTTTTTATTTAACCAAGATTTTTAATTTGCATTTGAGCTGAATAAAATATTCTATGCACAATCAACCCAGCCATCGTACTGCTTTGCTTTTAATGATCTGCGTCGCTATATTGTGGAGCACCGCAGGTGTGCTGACGCGGCATCTTGATGTTGCACGTGGCTTTGAAGTTACCTTCTGGCGCAGCCTGTTTGCTGCCATCTATGTCGTGCTGGCGATGAGTGTGCAGCACAATACCGGTGCGTTGAAAAAACTATTATCCGTTGGTCGCTTTGGATTTGTCTCTGGCATTATGTGGGCCATCATGTTTTGTTGTTTTATGATTGCCCTCACCATGACCACCGTGGCTAATACGTTGATTGTCATGAGTGTTTCACCGTTGTTGACAGCCTTTTTCGCCTGGATTTTTCTCCGCCAAAAGATATTAACGCGCACCTGGTTAGCCATCGCTGTGGCATTGGCAGGTATGGTCTGGATGTTCGCTGGCGGCATGTCACAAGTCGATGGTAGAGGGTTGACTGGTATGTTGATTGCGATGGGCATACCAGTAGCTGCCTCAGTCAACGTAATCGTGTTGAAAAAGGGTGGGCACGCGCTGGATTTAGCGCCCGCAGTCATGATTGGTGGCGTGATTTCTGCGCTGGCAATGCTGCCATTTGCCTTGCCTTTTCAGGCATCTGCACATGACTTATTAATACTTGCCGTGTTAGGCGTATTTCAATTAGGTTTTCCATGCATGTTGATGGTTCGTGCAACCAGAAGTCTGTCTGCGCCCGAGGTATCTTTGTTGGCTTTGGTGGAAGTGTTGCTGGGGCCGATTTGGGCTTGGCTCGGTGCTGGTGAAGTGCCAGCGAATGCAACGATTTATGGTGGCGCCGTGGTTTTAGCTGCGCTAGCCTGGAATGAGTTTGCCGCCATTAAAGAGACGGTTTAAGCCAAATGCTTTTACTAGACTATCTTGATACTTCAAATATACTCCCCTTTGGTATATTTTAATCGTCCATAGAAATATTGGAAAATAAGCCATTTTCTATAAAAATAATGGGGAGTATATGGTAATTGAACACTTGCAGACTAAGCTGGGATTATTTAATCAAGGTTTTTTCTGAATATATAGCGAAAATAATTCGTCCCGGTCAGATGCCCGATGTCCTGTCCAGATAACTTCCCAAGTCCCGGGGTAGGTGCTTGTATCCACTTCAGTGCTAGCATTTAATCTACGATGGCTTGATTGCAGTAACAGCACATCGCAAGGTGGTTCGCTAAATCCTGCAAAATGCAAAGCACCAAAATAAGCGAACGAGGCTCGTTGCGAAGGTCCGATATTGCTATCAATACAGCGATACTTTGCAGGCATGTGTTGTACCAGTTCTTTGCTTACATTTGCGTAGCTAATTCTGTCATTGATGATTGGCAGCGCTAATGTAAGTAGCAGCAACCAGCATAAAATCACACCTCCACTTGATAGCACTACAGCTCGCCACAGCACCGACGGTTGACGCGAGATACGCCAGTACACCACCCCAAACCACGCAACAGTAGCGCTGAGCGCAATGATGAAAGTCAAAGGATTGAAGCTGGATTGATGGTCAGGAGAGAAGCGCGCCACTTGTCTTGCGACGCCGACTGGCCACCCGGTCTGTGCCGATATCCAATATAGCCAGAACAGTGCGGCAACTCCGGTTAATACCATGACTGCAAACCAATCCACCGCATTGATTGCGCTGCGTTTCATTGTTGGCAAACCGAATGCAGCCAAAATCGCCAGAGGAGGCAAGATCGGCAATAAGATACTTTCTTCTGCATAAGGGTTGATAAATGCCAGAAGAATAAAACAACCCAAAAATGTTACTGGCAAGGAAATATGCAAGGCCTTTTCTTGTTTTCTCCAGGCATAAATTGCCCATGCTGCAAATGGCCAAGCAGGCCAGGCAAACCAGATCCCGTATTTAAAAAAATAAGAGATATTAGCTATTAATGGAAGGCTAATTTGGCGTGAGTTCCATAGCATCCACGCAGGGTAGGGGGAACTATTAAATGGATGTACGATACTGATCGCCAGTAGCCACGATGCCGCAACAAATAGCGCGATAGGAAATGAGAATTTGAATAAGAGCCAATATTGTTTTTGCTGGCGATAAAAGCACAGCCCGATTAAACTCAAACTTAATCCCAGAGGAAGAACCCAGCCTCTCGCTAATATTAGTAGGCCCAGAACGAAGCCTAGCTTTAATGCATTCGTTCTGTTTCCCGCATCAAGTAATCTTGCGCATAAATAAAGGGCGTAAGCAACCAAGGAAATTTGCAGAGCTTCTGCGCTGGTCTCATGGCTGCGAACTAATAAGCCAAGACATCCGAGGTAAATAAGTAACGCGCCATCAGCCAGTGTCCGGCCAAAATCTTTTGGTTCCGGCTGACCACCAAAGGCGAGTTTCAACGGTTGTGCCTCAGTTCTTCTGCCTAATAAATAGGTGGTATACCAAACTGAAACTGAACCCAGCATAAAAAATACACCAGTCGCCAGCCGGGCGGCCATCGCATCGCCCATTAACCAGCCAAATAACTTGATACAGATAGCGCCCAGCCAAAATGCCAATGGTCCTTCCTCTGGCATAGGCAGACCGACGATATGTGGCCATAACCAGTCATTAATGTTGCCGTGTGCCATCGTCCACATGATGCCAAAACTGGCCGCGTCATCGCCTTTCCATGGGTCGCGGCCAATTAGTCCAGGCAGAATGTATAGCATGCATAAGGCAAGAATAGCCCAGCGTGGCAGGGCGATTGTCGCAGCAGCAGGAAGGCGTACAGGCTTCATATGACTTGTTGCTTAGTAAAAGTGGGATTGATTAGACTTGGTGAAACCGCTTGCATCAAGATTATGTTCTTGCCGCGCTCATGTTAAAGCCAAGTGATAACTTCATACGAGCATTTTATTTTTATACGAGACTATACTTAAATATTACATATGAAAAAAGGCAGCTTGAGCTGCCTTTTTTATCAATACAACGGATGCAAAAAAATTAGTTTGCAACAGAAGTTTTGGAACCAACAGTACCGAATTTTTTACGGAATTTGTCAACGCGACCAGCGGTATCAACAATTTTGTGTTTGCCAGTGTAGAAAGGGTGGGATTCTGCAGAAACCTCGATCTTTACCAGTGGATATTCTTTGCCTTCGAATTCCATTTTGTCACGAGTCTGGATAGTAGAACGTGTGACGAATTTGAAATCGTTAGATACATCGTGAAACAAAACTTCACGATAATTTGGATGGATGCCGTCTTTCATGCTTGCCTCAAAAAGTTTTGGTAGCCAATCCCCACTTCGTCGGTCGCCTTGCTTCTTGACCCGATTGTTGATCACTTGCCTGATTTAAAAATACTGATGGCCTAATGCCAGCGCAAGATTATACAATAAAATCATACGTTTGCATCATTCTGTGCAGAGCTTGTATGAGTAGATAACAGGAGATATTTTGGCAACATCCATCCATTTGGGCATGAGTACGCTATTACATGCGGTAGAGGTCGCTGGCATTGTCGCTTTTGCCGCTTCTGGCTTTGTTGAAGCGAGAAAAAAGAAAATGGATCCGGTAGGAGTTTTCACGGTCGCGTTTATAACCGCTTTCGGTGGAGGAACCTTGCGTGATTTACTACTTGACCGACGCCCTTTGTTTTGGGTCGATCACCAAGAATATGTGTTGTTGATTTTTGTCATGAGCTTAATCGCTTTGCCGTTCGGCAGGCATTTGCGACATGCCGTGACGGATAAAGTTATTTTGTATGCCGATACATTTGGGCTTGGCTTGTTCAGCGTAGGTGGTGCGTCATTGGCGTTAGAAGCAAGCATGCCCTTATTTATTTGCACCATGATGGGCGTAATTACTGGCATTTTTGGCGGTGTTCTGAGGGACATCATTTGTAATGAAATACCGATGGTATTCCGGCGCGGGCAATTGTATGCCACCTGCGCATTTGCTGGCTGCTGGGTTTATCTACTTCTGACCAATTGGCAGGTCATAGAGACAGTGGCGGTGCTGTCAGGCATTCTGGTCACCTCAATGCTGCGCCTGCTGGCAGTTCGCTACGACTGGAAGTTGCCGGGCTAATTCAGTTTTTTGTGCAAACGGGCACTTAATAAATAATCGTTTAGCTCAGTTTTTTTAGCGGTGGTTTAGCTAAGATGCCAGCCAGCATGACGTCAATCATATATTCTGCATGTTTTGCAAGATCGTAGGCTTTGGTATCTACGAGCCATTCGTAAATTAATCCGATTGAATAAGAGTGAATCATTTGTACTGCGATCCAGGTGTCGGTTTCTGCCGGTAATTTTTTTTGTGCAATGGCTACTTTAAAAATATCTTCCATTTTGGAAATACATTCGTTACGCGGTTCCTTCTCATGCGCGTAAGAACTCATTTCTGTTCCTTTCTCGCAGCGATGAAATATGATGTTGAACACATTGGTCTGCCTTGGTGAGCTGGCAACCTCTTTTAGCATGTGAACATATAGCTGGCGCAGTGCAGCAAAAGGGTCTTCCGGCGGGGTGCTCGTGATTTCGTTGAGTAATGTTTCTATTGGTAAAAATGCACGATCGCACATTGCTTCAAACAAAGCATTTTTATCTTTGAAGTGCCAATAAATTGCACCGCGTGTCATACCGGCTTCTTTTGCAACCTCATTGAGCGTCGTATTAGTAACACCTTTTACGCAAAAAACTTGCTCAGCGGCATCGAGCAAAGCATTGCAGGTTTCTTGCGCTTCTTCTTTGGTTTTCCTAGCCATGATGCGTCTCCATTAGTATTTTCAGGGCTTTAATTCAGCCTTTTCGATAATTTTTTATTACTCGCAGAAAATAATTTTTAAAAATATATACAAACATTCGTGAATGTATATAATAGCACACCGCCTTTTCCGTTAATAGAGAAAAATTCATGAGCCCTCCAAATTTACACCTCCCCAAATTCAGTAACGAATTATTAGCAACGCCATCAGCCTGGTCTGGTCGTCTCGCACCCCTGTTGCGCATTGCAGCAATTAGCGCACCTTTGTTGGTGTTGGCTGCTTGTGGCAAGGCTGGTGGTGCTGGTCCAGGTGGTCCCGGTGGAATGCCACCACCCGAGGTCAATGTGGTTACAGTACAGCCGACAAATCTGCCGATGGATTTTGAATATGTCGGACAAACAGCAGGCTCTCGCGAAACTGAAGTGCGCGCAAGAATTTCTGGCATTTTAGAAAACCGTTTATATGAAGAGGGCTCACGCGTTAAAGCGGGCACCGTCCTGTTTCAAATTGATCCGGGTACTTATAAAACGCAACTCGCTTCTGCAGAAGCAGCGGCTGGCGTCAATGAAGCTAAATTGAATCAAGCCAAACGTGAATTTGCGCGCTTAACACCACTGGCTGCTGAAAAAGCGATTAGTCAAAAAGAATTTGATGATGCGAAATCTGCATTAGAGACCGCCGAAGCCAGCTACAAGCAATCCATGGCGCAGGTGAACGAAGCCAAACTCAATCTGGGCTATACCCGGGTTGTTGCGCCAATTGATGGTGTTACCGGTATCGCCAGCAAATCCAACGGTAGTTTGGTTACGGCCTCCGACAGTTTGCTGACCACGATTGTCCAGACCGATCCGGTCTACGTCAATTTCAGCATCACTGAAGCTGACTATTTAAAACTAAGTCAGGAAGTCAGTGGCGGCAAAATTGCATTGCCTGGCAAACGCGCTACTAACGGTAGTCTGGCGTTTGACGTCAAGGTCAAATTGGCAGACGGATCGATTTTTCCGATGGTAGGCAAGATGAATTTCGCCAGCGAAAAAGTCAATCCAGCGACTGGTGGTTTTGATGCTCGTGCACAAATCCCTAATCCTGACGGGACTTTGCGTCCAGGCCAGTTTGTTCGCGTGATTTTGAATGGCGCCACTCGTACTGCGGCACTCTCAGTACCACAACGTGCTGTGATCGATAGCCCTATGGGCAAGATCGTTTTCACAGTAACGCCAGACAATAAGTTAGCACCACGTCCGGTTGAGCTGGATGGCTGGTCCAACGGTGAATGGATAGTGACAAAAGGTTTGAAGGGCGGCGATCGCGTGTTGGTCGATGGTTTTATCAAAGCCCATGAGCCTGGTATGACCGTTACACCGGTGCCGCTGGCTGCAAAACCTTCTGGAAGCGCAGGATCATCAGCACCAACGTCAGCACCAGCCCAAGTTAATACCAAGCCCGCTGCAGAAACTGCCAGTACTAAAGCTGCTCAATAAGTAGCACCACAAATTTAGGCGCAAGGATTACTCATGTTTTCAAAATTTTTTATTAACCGGCCAATTTTCGCGACCGTATTGTCGTTGATTATTGTGCTGGCTGGCCTGGCCGCGTTGCGGGTCTTGCCAATTTCTCGTTATCCGGAAATTTCTCCGCCGGTAGTCAACGTTACTGCCAATTATCCAGGTGCCTCTGCTGAAGTAGTAGAGCGCACAGTCGCTGCACCGATCGAAGAGCAAATCAACGGCGTTGAGCACATGTTGTACATGAGCTCTACCTCTTCAGCCGACGGTCGTGTTTCTATCGACGTGACTTTTGAAGTCGGTACGGATCTGGATATTGCCGCAGTTAACGTCAACAACCGGGTACGTCAAGCAGATGCTAAGTTGCCGCAAGAAGTGCGTCGTCAAGGTGTCACCGTGTCTAAGAGTTCGTCCAACTTCTTAGTGGTTGCAGCTTTGTATTCACCAGACAACCGCTATGACTCTTTGTACTTGTCCAACTACGCAACACAAAACGTTTTAGATGCGTTGAAACGTATTCCTGGTACCACCAATATTCAAATTTTTGGTGCCAAAGATTATGCAATGCGGATCTGGATGCGTCCTGACCGTATGGCGCAATTAGGCGTTACCGTCAGCGATATTTCTAATGCCGTTGGTGAGCAAAATGCCCAATATGCAGCGGGTAAAGTCGGCGCACCGCCAAACAATACTGAAGAGCTGACCATGACAGTAACCGCTAAAGGGCGATTGCTGGAGCCGGCTGAGTTTGCCAATATCATCGTTAAAACCGATAAGAGCGGTGCCTCTGTCCGTATCAAAGACGTAGCGCGGGTTGAATTAGGCTCCAAGGATTACAACTTAAATGGTCGTGTGAATGGTCATCCGTCAGCCAACATTGGTGTCTTTTTGCAGACTGGTGCAAACGCATTGGATACGCGCAAAGCATTAGAAGCAACCCTGCAAGATTTGAAGTCTAAATTCCCAGAAGGTATGGAATACGCAACGCCGTATGACACCACACCGTTTGTGACCGAATCCATCGCTGAAGTGTTAAAAACTTTGGGTGAAGCCATGGTATTGGTCTTCATCGTGGTGTATTTATTCTTGCAAAGCTGGCGCGCAACGATCATTCCAACTCTGGCAGTACCAGTGTCATTAATCGGTACGATGGCAGGTTTGCACTTGCTGGGTTACAGCATCAATACGCTGACTTTGTTCGGTATGGTGCTGGCGATCGGTATCGTTGTCGATGATGCGATTGTGGTGCTGGAGAATGTCGAACGTCTAATGAACGAAGAAGGCATGACACCAAAAGATGCAGCAATTGAAGCGATGCATGAAGTCACTGGTCCGGTTATTGCGATTGTTCTGGTATTGGTTGCAGCGTTTGGTCCGATTGCTTTCCTTGGTGGTTTAGCGGGCGAGTTGTATCGTCAGTTCTCCGTCACGATTTCTATCGCTGTGGTGTTGTCCGGTATTGTTGCCTTGACCTTGACGCCAGCACTCTGCGCGATCTTGTTGAAGCCAGGTGCGGAACAACATAATCGCTTTTTCACCTGGTTTAACGGCGCGTTTTTACGTCTGACCAAGCGCTATACCAACGGTGTTACTTTCTTCTTGCGTCGCTCGGTCTTAGGTGTGATGGTCTTCGGTGGCATGCTGGTCGTGACGGGCGTATTGTGGAAAACCGTACCCGGCGGATTGGTACCGGATGAAGATCAAGGTTACTTTATCGGTGCTGCCATCATGCCTGAAGGTACGTCTTTAGCTCGTACGGATGCCATGGTCAAGCAAGTAGAAGAAATCATGAAAACCAATAAGAACATTGATACCACCTTCGCTTTGGTTGGTCTGGATTTCTTAGGTGGTGGCGGTTTGAAATCTTCTGCGGCAACGATGTTCTTCCCGTTAAAACCTTGGGATGAACGTACTCAGTCGGCGCAGCAAATGGTCGGTGAAAGTTTTATGAAAACAGGCCGTATCAAAGAAGGCTTGCCACTGTTCTTCAGCCCGCCAGCGATTCAAGGTCTGGGGCAAACTGGTGGTTTTGAGTTCTATATGCAAAACAAAGGTGAGGGCGGTGTAGAGCGTCTGGCCAAGTTGTTACCAGCGTTGCTGGCAGAAGCTAATAAGCAGCCTGAACTGGCTGGCGTACAAACTCTGTGGCAAGCTAATTCACCGCAGCTATATGTGGATGTGGATAACGATAAAGCACGCTCTATGGGTGTTGCTCTCTCAGATGTTTACAATACTTTAGCCGCGACCATGGGTAGTTACTATGTCAATGACTTCAACAAAAATGGTCGTACCTACACCGTTCAGTTGCAGGCAGAAGGCCAGTTCCGCGCCAAACCAGATGATATCGGCAGTATGTATGTGCGCTCTGCTACCGGACAAATGATTCCTGTCCGCGCTTTTACGACCATACGTTTTACGACAGGACCCGATTCGGTACAGCGTTTTAACGCTTTGCCATCGATCAAAATCTTGGGTGGTGCTAAACCAGGCTACAGCTCAGGACAAGCGATTGCTGCGATGGAGCGTGCTGCTAAAACGGTGTTGCCAGTGGATGTTTCCTACGACTGGGGCGGCGCCTCCTTCCAGGAGAAGCGTACTAGCAATGCTGCTGGTATCGCGATTGGTGCCGGTGTCTTGATGATCTTCTTGATTCTGGCCGCGCAATACGAAAAATGGTCACTGCCTTTCTCCGTTTTATTGGCGATGCCGTTTGGTATCTTCGGTGCACTGTTAGCGGTTTATTTGCGTAATTTTAACAACGACGTGTACTTCCAGATTGGTCTGGTGACCTTGCTTGGCTTGTCTGCGAAAAATGCGATTTTGATTGTTGAATTTGCGGTGATGAAAGTGCATGAAGGCTATGCCCCGGTTGCTGCGGTATTGGAATCGGCACGCTTACGTTTCCGTCCTATTTTGATGACATCGTTAGCGTTTATTTTGGGCGTGGTACCACTGGCGTTTTCTCACGGTGCTGGTGCGGCGGCGCGTATGTCGCTCGGCACGGGTGTCTTGGGCGGTATGCTGGCAGCGACTTTCCTGGCGATCTTCTTTGTACCTTTATTCTTTAAACTGATTAACGATAAGCGGTTTAAAACGACAGAGGAAGATTTCGAGCATCCGGTTCATATTTTGCACAATGCGCCACCTGCTGAACAGAAGAATTAAGAGGAACATGTGATGACATCAACTGTATTTGAATCAACACCCAGATCAATCCGTAGATCAACACTAATGCCAACATTGCGGCTTTCAGTGATGGCTGCCAGCTTGCTGCTGGCAGGTTGCAGCGCGATCGGACCTGATTATCAGCGGCCAGCATTTGATACGCCAGCAAAGCTGACGAGCGGTGTGACAAGCACTGGAAAAACTAGCGTAACGACCGATTGGCTGAGCTGGTGGAAGTCTTTCCAAGATCCTGTTTTAAACAGTATGCTGGATGAGGCAACTGCCAATAACCAGGATATTTTGCTAGCAGCAGGGCGGGTGGAAGAAGCACGTGCGACCGCAGCCTCAGCCAACTCCAATCGTTATCCTACGGTAGACGCGAATTTGTCGGGCACAAAAAGTCGTACCAGTGTCAACTCCGGCAAATTGGTGCCCGGTGCCAATCCGATTGGTACCGATTATCAGATCGGTTTAAGCGCGTCTTATGAGGTGGATTTCTGGGGTAAGCTCAGTCGCGCCGATGAGGCTGCACGTGCCCGTTTGTTATCGCAAGAAGCCAATCGCGGCATGGTAATTAACACCCTGTATTCCAACCTGGCGCAAAATTACTTTGCCTTGCGGGCTTACGATGCACAAGTAGAACTGGCCGAATCGACACTCAAAACTCGTCAGGAAAATCTACGTTTGCAACAAAAACGTTTTTCTTCCGGCTCGATCGGTGAGCTAGATTTGCATCAGGCAGAATCTGATACCGCCGCGACAGAAATTAGCTTGCTGCAAGCGAAGCAATCGCTGGCAGTCACAGAGTCTGCCATGGCTGTGCTGTTAGGGCGCTCCCCAACGGCGATTGCCAATCCGGTAATTGCACGTGGCAAGAGTATTGATAGTCTCTATCAGCAAGCGACAGTGCCAGCCGACTTGCCATCGGATCTGCTTAACCGCAGGCCAGACATCATCGCTGCTGAACAAACACTGGTTGCTGCCAACGCTGATATCGGTCAAGCCAAGGCGCAGTATTTCCCAAGCCTGAAGCTGACCACTGGCTATGGCGACGAGTCGCGTGGCTTTAAAGATTTATTTAATCCAGCTTCTTTGCTGTGGAATATCGGAGCGAATATTGCGCAACCGATCTTCCGCGCCGGTGCGATTGGTGCACTGGTGTCCGGTGCCGAAGCGCGCAAAACGCAAGCCTTGGCGCAATATGTACAAAGTGTGCAAGGAGCTTTCCGCGATGTGCATGATGCGTTGGTCAACACGGCTGCCAATGAGCAAATTTACGCAGCTGGCAATCGTCGCGTCACCGCTTTAAAAGATTCATTGCGTCTGGCCGACTTGCGCTACAAAAACGGTTACAGCAGCTATCTCGATGTACTCAGCGCACAACGCGATTTGTTGCAAGCGCAATCGACTTTGATCGACACTCAGCGTGCGCATTTGACTGCGGTAGTCAGCATCTATAAAGCTGTCGGCGGTGGTTGGGATAAGTCAGAAAAACTCGCTGCTAAGTAAATACGTAATTTGTAAAAAATTGGGGGTATATGGTAAAAATACCCTTAATGTCCATATATTTAATGGACATTAAAATATACAGTGGTGAGTATATTTTATGTCATTAAGCTTCCCTTGGAGATGTGAGGTGTTGTCTGGAACCCATTCAGACGACATTCCATCTCTTTTTTTTATTTTTACGCTGGGATTGAATTTTCCGGTATTGTCAACTTGCTGAACCGAGACGGCGAGTTGTACATTCCAGGCGAAATTGCATTTGCCCGGGTAACACGGTGTCACGGGTTAGACATTTTTTGCTACGCTGGTGACCTCATTCCATATAGAAAATGCCTGCGTACGGAAGTGTCGGTACTGCTTCGCTGTCAAACAGTTGCAATGACACCGGAAGGCATTGTTAATCGAGCCCAGCGCCGACAAAAAGCGCTGAACTTGGCTTGATGACTTGAAGCGGCGCATCTGTCGTTCTCGTTGCCGCGTCGGTTAATGCGAGAGTTCTGCCCGGTTATTGAGACCTTTGTGCTGTCGATACTCGACACCCTGCATGATGTGCGTCTTCTCCGCGGCATAGCTCTTCAGCTTGTCGGTGATCAGTCCCCGTGGTGCGTAACGCAAGCCTTTGAGGAGCTTGCGGAAAAAGCGTTTTGCTGCCTGTCGGTTGCGCCGACTCTGCATCAAGATATCGAGCACATAACCGTTTTGATCGACTGCACGCCACAGGTAATGATGCTTGCCCTTAATTGTTAGCACCACCTCGTCGAGATGCCATTTGTCCGCGCGCTATGGTTGACGCCGGCGAAGTTCATTGGCATAGCGCTGGCCGAACTCAACGTCCATTGACAAATCGTCTCGTACGTGACGATGATGCCACGGCTGGCCATCAGATCTTCTATGTCGCGAATACTCAGCGCAAATCGGAAGTAGAGCCACACGACATGACTAATGATTTCTGCCGGATAGCGGAAGCCGCGATAGAGTAGGGATTTTTTCATCCCGGCACTTTACAGAATTTCCCCGCCGCCCGTAAGTTGACAGTACCCGTTCAAATAGTGCGTTGTAACGTACCCTACTCAAGCCCCACCGCATTCTCCAGCACCGCCGCAATTCGCCCCGCCAGCGGCAACACACCGGGTTCATAATTTGACAGCACGACCACAGTATAACCAGCATCGAGATACATATCTAGATTACTGGAAATGCCGGGGAACTGCCCGCTGTGGCCCACGATTTTACCCAGTTTGCCCGAGCGTAATTCGAAGCCATATCCATAGCTGCCCTTGTCTGCACGGCCTGCGGTCTGGTCTTGCCAGAATAACTGGCGCGTGGCTGGCTTGAGCAACTTGCCTGTCTGAAGTGCATCGGCAAAGCGCAGCAGGTCTGGTGCGTTTGAATAGCCTATGCCATAAGGGCCGCCGCGTACTGGTATCAGGACGGTGTTTTCTTTCTTGCTGGCTGTCGCACCTCGCGTGCTGATGTAGCCGGTGGCGAGGTTTTCTGTTCCCTCATCCCTGATATAGTTATCGGTACTATTCATGCCTGTCGCCAGAAACACATGCTGGCGTACATAGTCAAAATAATCTTGTCCCGAGACTTTTTCTATGATGACACCGAGGAAAAACATACCCATATTGCTGTACAAATAATTGCTGCCGGGCGCAAACTCCAGTGTCGCATCGCGTGTAAATGGCTTGTAGTCAGCCAGGTTTCGCATGGCGGCCATCTGCATATACGGACCGTTGATAAACTTGTTGGTAAAAATATTTCCCAGCCCAGATGTGTGCGACAGCAACTGGCCTATGGTGATTTTTTTCGCCACCTCAGGTGACAACCAGCTGGCATCCACATATTTGCTGACCGGGTCTGCATAGGACAAACGCCCCGCATCCGCTAGCTGGCCTATGGCAACCGCCGTAAACATCTTGCCGACCGAGGCGACATTGAAGATGGTATCCATCGTATTCGCCACATGATAACGCTTGCTGGCTTCACCACATGCTGCTTCGCTGATGACATGATTGCCCCTGGCGACGACATACACACCTGAAAATTCATCCTTGCTACAGACTGTGCTGAATAAGGCTTGCAACTTGTCTTTCAGTGCAGCTTCCACAGCGGGCGACAGAGCCGTGTTTTTATCTGTAATTGCATACGCAGCGGTTTGTCCGGCAACCTGGGATGACAATATCAAACTCAGTATGGCTGGCAGTGCATGGTATGGGCGCATTAGTTTTCTTTTCGGGTGCATGGATGAGAAGCGGTAAAAATTTTGTTGACAGCTTTTGTTGACTGTAATTCATGATGTTGTCGATTTTATATGAGTATGCGGTATTGTCAACTTACGGGCGGCGGAGAAATTTTGTAAAGTAGCGTGATGAAAAAATCCCTACGCTATCGCGGCTTCCGCTATCCGGCAGAAATCATTAGTCATGTCGTGTGGCTCTGCTTTCGGTTTGCGCTGAGTTTTCGCGACATAGAAGATCTGCTGGCCAGCCGTGGCGTCATCGCCGCTGAACAAACGCTGGCCGCTGTCAATGCTGACATCGGTCAGGCCAAGGCGCAGTATTTTCCAAGCCTGAAGATGACTACCTGTTATGGCGACGAGTCGCGTAGTTTTAAGGATTTGTTTGATCCAGCGTCTTTATTGGGGATCTGGGCGCTGGCATTACACAACCAATCTTCCGCGCTGGCGCGTTGGTCTCTGGTGCCGAAGCGCGCAAAACGCAAGCCTTGGCGCAATACGTACAAAGTGTGCAAGGGGCTTTCCGCGATGTGCATGATGCGTTGGTCAACACGGCTGCCAATGAGCAAATTTACGCAGCTGGCAATCGTCGCGTCACCGCTTTAAAAGATTCATTGCGTCTGGCCGACTTGCGCTACAAAAACGGTTACAGCAGCTATCTCGATGTACTCAGCGCTCAACGCGATTTGTTGCAAGCGCAATCGACTTTGATCGACACTCAGCGTGCGCATTTGACTGCGGTAGTCAGCATCTATAAAGCTGTCGGCGGTGGTTGGGATAAGTCAGAAAAACTCGCTGCTAAGTAAAAATTTAATCAAAATAAGGGGGGTATATGCCAAAAATACCCTTAACGTCCAGAGATTAATTGGATGTTAAAATATACTGTAATGAGTATATTCTTTTGGCAGAGTCAATCAGTTTCCCCTGTTAGAGGTGAGATGCGAACCTGAAGCCCATTCAGATCGCGTTCCACCTCTTTTTTTATGTTAAAAAATGCGCAGTACATTCTGTTTGGGGCTGATGTCTTCAATCCGCTAAAATCACCACCATTCAGAGCGAAGGGGAATCGTCTTATCATTTTTCTATAACGCCAAATCGCTAGATGTTCCCCAAGGCATACAATCCGACATTACACCTCGCATTTCACCTAACCTAACCTCACCGGAGAATATCCATGGCAACCGTACATCTGCAAAACGCCGCTGGCTACGCACAAGAAATCCGAGCCCGTACTCACCGCATCACATCCGACGAGCCAGAAAGTAATGGCGGTCAGGATACCGGTCCCGCGCCGTATGAATTGTTGTTGGCCGCTTTAGCCTCCTGTACCTCGCTCACCTTGCGCATGTATGCTGACAAAAAAGGCTGGTCTTTGGGCAGCATCAAGGTGGACGCCCGATTTTCCCGAGATGATGCAGGCCTAGAAACCATCGAGCGCAATATCGTGTTTGGTAACAGCCTGGCGCCAGAGCAACTCAGCCGCTTAGCCGATATCTGCGAAAAAACGCCCGTCACCAAAACGATCCGTCAAGGCACCGCCATCCATTCCAAGCTGCAATAAAATGCGCGTGCAGTCAAATAGAGGCGAAGATGCATAAGTCAATTTCGTGACATTTTTGATATCGAAGACTACAATCAGCTGAGGGTTGTTTGATCTGTCATTTGAGCTATTGTTTGATTCAACCCCGATGAGCTTTTCTTTTATTGCTGTATTTCACAGATGTTTAAATGAGGAGAACTTTGATGGCCATGTTTCGCGCAGTTGGTGGACTTTTTTGGGTAAATGCTGGGCAGACGGTTAAGTTTGGCTACGCATGGCCCACTACCGGAATTACAGATATTGGCCCGGCAATCGCCACTGCCAACCCGCAAGATGATTTTCACGGTGAGTTGATTGTGACAGGCAACGGACGATTTTATCGATCCATCGGTACTGGCGACAATGCTTTTGATGCTGCTGTTTATACCGCAGATATCTTTAATAACAGCAACGCCGATGCCAGTTTTTTGGTCGATGTGGGGACATGGCAATGATCTACTCAGACAAACTCACGGTGCTCAGCGAAAACGGTGTCATCGTCGCCATGCATATACCAACTCCACCAGCCCACGGCGCGCCACATGCAGAACTAATGCCATCAGCAACGCAACTGCTACATCACATCAATATAAGTGACTTGCCGCATGGCGCAGATCTCAAACCTCATGTTTTGCATGCGCATGTTTGTTCTATGTTGGGTTTGCGATAAGGTTTGTTTGTGCCGTGAATCACTACCAGAATTCCAAATAAGTTTGATCGTTGTGTTTGGCTAAATTCAGGTTGGTATTTACGGTTTATCTTTCATATTGATAACGGCTTGAACAAACTTTGGCCGTCGTCAATACAATATTCACCAAGACAAGCTAGCAACAATATCGTGCTGTGACTGGAGTGCATTCCGCGCGTTTGTTACCACATAGAACCTTACGAGTATTATTCGGTCAGGACACAATCACGTTAATCGCTATGCCGGCTAAGCCGGACTTTGTTTAGCTTTTTGCCAGAGTTTTGTTCTCTCTTATTCATCACTGCTGGGTAACTGATTGAGAAATATATCGAAAAACCCAAAGCATATGCGACGATGTATGTCGTCACATCAGAAAATAAGAGTCAGCTTTGGATTTGTGCATCAGGCAAGCTGAGTAATATGGGGGCACGCCTAACCAGTATATAGACTCGATTTGATTAGCTATATTAATCCCCCTTAAGGTGCCCAACAAATGGACTGTACTGTACCTCCAACGTCCTTTCCAATCTTTTGATTCGATTGATCGATTGAAAAGCTCGCACAGGTGGTATCGGCGACTTGCGACTTTCCTGCTACTGGCGTTGCAGTCAAAGTATAACTAGTGGCAGTTTGATTCGAGATTGCAATTGAGTAATACAATTGTGACGAGGTCACAGGGTAATTGGTCGCTGGCAAATCAGGACAAGCTCCAGAAGCATAAGAAAAACTCCTCGCATAACATCGATCTAGTAACGTTTGCTGAAGTGTTAATGCGTTCCAAGCATCTGACCTGCGAGATTTTAGAACGTGGGCTGAGTAAGATGGATACGCAATCGCCGACAGAACTCCAATAATCACAACTACTATCATTAACTCAATTAAAGTAAATCCACGCTCATTTGGAGCGCGCAATGTATGAGTAAAAGAAGTCTTCATTGTTTTATCTCCCACCAGGAAGCTCGTGCTTGAGAATTATCTTTATCTTTAATAATGAGCTGGGTACCTCCCGATTTTGTTGCTAGCTTTTCTACTTCCTTTTTCTTCTTATTGTAAATCGTTGTTGGTTGGCTTAAGTAACCAGTACCGGTTCCAATTCCAACAGGATTAAGCTTATTCACTGTATCCTTTGAATCGATGGATAAATCACCATTGATATCTAATTGAGGCGTGCTGAAGGCACCTCCAGTCGCGTAATTTAGTTCCATGAACGCTGAAGTGAACCCAGCGTTACAAGTATTACTTGCAGGAGGTGTATTAAGCGAAAGTAAAAGAGCCCCATTTAATAATTGTGGCGTAGTGACCACTTTTTGGCCACCTGTGAATAAGTCGACATACCAACCTCGCTGAGTACTCCAATCTACTGCGACGCTTGTTGCAGTGATCACATCTTGTGGTAATCCAGAGGCAGCACCGGCGGCAATTAAATTCAGTGTTTGCGCTTGTAAATTGGAACGAGTTGGCACCGTACTGGTGTTCGGCTTGTCCCAAATGCCGTAGACACTTTGAATCTGAGAGCTACTCAAGTCATTGGTTGTTAGCAATTGTCCGGTGCCAATCATGATGAATTCACCGAATAGTTTCGGATAATTGGGATGTAATGTAACAACTGGCCGCGTGGTAATAGGTTGAACATTTCCGCTCTTATCCTTGGCCTGGAAAAGTAATCTGACAGTCCAGTTTCCAACGGTACTACTGCCTACATCGATTGCCCACAAATTACCCTGCAAATCTCCTGCGTAAATTTGCGTAATTGGTTGGCCGAGCAAACTATCAGTGCTTCCCACAGCAACAGTCGATAAGCCTTGAGGGAGTGAACTGTTGCATGCCGTTGGAATTGCTGCACACAAATCAATTTTTTTAATGATCTGGCCATTTTGTGGGTTGATCGCATATAACACTGAGGAATTATTCGGACTGTTATATCCATTTCCAAAAAACACGGCAAAGCCACTTCCTGCACTCGCATTAATAGGAGCAATTTGTGGTTCGCTATAGGTGTAGCCCATGTCGCCTGTTGAAGCCCCTGTAGCAGTAATATCCGAGAATTCCCACAAAACGGCTTTAACCACACTGGCTTCTGTCGTTAAGGTTTGAGGACTTGTCACATCCATTGCGTAAATGCTATTCCCACCTCCACCTTCCCCACCAACTAAAAGGGTATGCCAGGTACCGTCTGCGAATTTAACATCACCACTTTGCGGAGATCCATCGACAAAATATCTATGATTTTGATTATAAAGTGGATCCGTTAAACCTTTCAGATTGGCGTAAACAGCGTTAGGGATAAAAGCAAATTGTTCGACTCCCGTTGCAGCGTTAAATCCATGAAGCATTCCATCGTTACCACCTACATATAGCATCGGCATCCGACTAGAATTTGTAGCAGCAAATGCTCGATAACTAGGTGTGAAGTAAACATCGTTTGGTCCGGCAATATAAAGAGGTTGGCTGTTCACGATATCACCTAAGATATGCGACCTATTTCTGAATACCCCACCTGAATTATGTTGTTCTAATGTTGAATTACCTCGTAAATACTGCAATCGAGTTGCCCCAAGTGCATCTGATGGTTGTAACGCCGTCTGTTGAGAGGTTCCTAAACTAAGCCATTGGAAGGGTATTGCACCGCCACTATTATTGTTCAGCGCTGGATTCCACGTAGCAATATTTCGTCCAGATAGCCAGCCAGACCCGGCCGCTTGTAGATCGAGTTGAGATCGTGCCGACCATATCGCATTACCTGTCGGAGCCCCAGTTATTGGATCGAGATTTTTTTCAAATAGATCACCTGTCCAATCCTGGTATGGAGTATCGCCGGAAGTGAAGTTAGCCTGATATTCGACGCTTCCAGCTTGAAGATAAGTGGAGTTGACTGCTGCTGAGGTAGTCGATAACGTGCCACTTTGTACTGAAATTAAAATACTGTTGAGATCATTTACTAAGGCTGTCGGACTGCTTGCAGGGTAATAATTAACAGTCCCTCCGGCAACTGCCATTGCTTTCAATGTTGCTGCTGCCTGAGGATTTGAGCTTGGGTCGACGCCTGCACCTAATCCAATAATGTAGGTTTGGATACCGGCGCTCTTAAGTGCTTTTAGCGCATTAACTGTGTCTGTTAAAGCCTGGTCGTTCGTTGTCGACAGCGACCCATCGGTTGCACTGAACGTGGCGGAGACGCCGTATCCGATCGCAGCAGCGCTCCCCAAAGGTGGCCATGCTTTACCCGCTAAATCTTGTGTTGGCAAACCATCTGAGATAAGAATCACATATTGTGCTGGAGGACATCCACTGGCTGGTGCAGCGACGCTAGCCAGATAACTTTTTGCAGTCGTTAATAATCCTGCAGTTGGTGCCTGACCAGCGACAGATTTAATTTCTTTAGTCGACAAGCTGTTTGTTTCAGGAGCTAGATTTGGTGTGAACGCTCCTACCGCAGTCGCGATTGTGGCAGTGGTCGGCGTAACGCCTGCCGACGTCATCGGAACTAAAACGTTACCAGTAGTTGCGGATTGACTTCCACCATAACCAAATCCCCTTGCTGAGTACATGACTTGAGTAGAATACGGGACATAGCCCGCATTTGTTGGTCCAGTCCCAGTATTTGCACTGGGAGCACTATTTGTGTAGTTAACAAAAATGTTTCCGTTGTTATAGTCACTTAAAGATTTATAAGGTGGATACGGAGTGACTGGCGATGGGCCGCCCCAGTTTAAAAAAACGCCAGGTTGTGAAGGAGCGTAAAGGACGTCATTGATGTTAGGGTCATCACTAGTCGCACCAATTTCCATATACAGTGACGTTGCTACTGTTGACGGTGTGTATAAGCCAGATCCTGCAATGGAGGTGCAGTTACTTTTAACTGTTGTTGATGCTGTCGAATAACCTAAGCAAGGATTAGAAATATAACGCTTCCCTGATACCTGAGTACTTGTAAAGTTAAACCCTGACCCCAATGGGGACATATGATAAACCCAAGTTGAGTATAACGAAGTGCCACTTGTTTGGTAGGTCTCAAGAGCAAAATCCGTATTCTGAACATAACTCTGGATAATCGCTTGAATACCAGCCTTGGCTACGTTGAGTCGGCTCGCTCCATTATCATATATAACACTATTCTTCAGCACGGAGTAAGGAGCGTTTCCGGTTGCGTCTGCTGTCTGTACGGGAGGTGTAAACCCTGATGGAACTAAATAGTTTGTCGGAGAACTCGATGTACTGAGTGAGCTCAATCCTGAACCTAAAGTCCCAGATCCCGTCATGATCGCGCCGCTAAGGGTGCCGTCCATTGATTCCGAATTCCCCAATGCAATCAGAACCTGAGGATGTGCAGGCGTCGATACCGTTAATGGAATTTGAGATATAGCAAGACTCGGTGAGCTGCCAGCGCGTGCTGACAAAATGAGTGAGCTGAACGAACCAATCACTAAGACGACTGCTGTGATTGATGCAACCAGTCGAATAGTCGGCGATTTCATTATTCTATTTTGATACGTTTTCATCATTCATCCCTTTTGCGTTCTATCAATTGCAATTATTCTTGAACTTGCACTACGCTTTGCAGCATAACGGGCGTGTTACCACTTGGCCCAACTGCACGGGCGGTGATGCGAAACGCTAGTATTTTTCTCTTGTTATTTCCTTTCGAGAAGAAAGGTGGGAGTAACTCTATAATATAAGCACCTGGGGTTTTTGCACTTCCCTGAAAGCTGGCCACTGCAGAATTGGTAGTCCAGTCAATCGTCGTCCATAAAGGTGCGTTACCAGGTTGTACAACGTACAGACCGGTATTGCTTGGCGACGTTTCGCTGAAGTTATTCACTGTGTATATGCCAGACGATACTAATGTCTGTGCTTGATTTAGAACTCCCTCGGCAGTTTGGAACGCAATCAACGCATCAGCACTATTAGCTGCTATTTTTGTTTGGGTACCATTTAAGGAAATCATCCCCAACCCTATTACTGTCAGCAGTAAGATTAAAATGATTGACATAATTAGCACCGAGCCGCGCTGAGCTGTTTGTCTCCATAGAAAGTTAGGAATTTTTTTCATGTTCCGTTTCTCAGATTAATGGTCATTTCAAAAACATGGCGTAAGCGGCCGTCTGACGGTACTTTGATTGTCGTACCAAGTACGGAGAAGCTTTGCGCTGCCAAATTAGATGTGTTAGCAGATCCCTTTTGACCTTCAATGAGAAATCCAATCCGTACAGATTGAATTGTGGTCCAGTCCGAAACTTTATTTGCTGGCATATATTGAGAGACGACTCCGGCGGAACCTACTCCATATAGAACTTGCATAGAATCAACGCCCGGCACTAATGGCTGTGAAGTCCAAACGTTATTGCTATAAATCGCTTGCATAAGCGTACTTTGATCGCCCTGTCCATGAGCAACATAGTAAGCCGTTTGCTGCAAAGGAATTAGTTGGGAGGCAAGGCCAAAAGAAACAGGCAGAAAATCCGTTGTATTTGTCATTGAACCGCTACCTTGACTGTGACTTACAGAGGTTGGTGTAACAGCAGTTATTAGAAAAATATTTGTTTTACCGCAATCCGTAACTGAAGCTAACTGAAAGGCGCTGAGTCCGGTCGTGTTTTGCAGTGAAAGACTTGTACTTACTCCAGGCACAGAGACCGCTGTTACCTCAATAGGATTAGCTCCTGGTACCGCACCCAAGATTACCAAAACGTCGCTTCCGGCTGAAACACTCCCAACTAAAGTCGAATCCAATGAGGGGTTCCAATCAGATGCATTAGTATCGTTTACGTCATTGCCCGTTGAAATAGTTAAACTGCTTCCGCTTCCATCTGTACCGGATGCATCGAAGCCAATAATCATGGGGGGTTGGGCGCTAGCAGAATTTAGCGATCCCACAGGCGGAGGCCCACCATTATTCAAGGTTGCGATAAATTGAGTCAAGTTTGAGCATCCAGTAAATCCAGCAGAACGAATAGCGGGTATTAAGAGAGCTGAAATAGCATTTTCGGCATTCTGGACTGAGGCTTGAGAGACGGTTGTTTTAGATATACTTGACTGTGCCATGTACATTGTTCCTACCGCAGCAACCAGGAATAGCCCAATTCCTAAAGCGACCATGAGCTCAACTAAAGAAAATCCGCGTTGTGTTCGCATAGCTTTCTTCATAAAATGGTTTGAATCGTGAATTGTGCCAAGTTGGCTGAAGCCCCCGAGGGCGTACTTGTTGCGCCAAGTGTCTTTTGTGCAGGCGCATCATCCCATTGGACGGTGATTGTTACAAGTGTGTTTGATCCAGATGGCACAGTCACTACTGACCCACTGCCATTTGGTAATTGTGCAACATCTTTCGCAAGCCAGTACCATGTATCGTAAGTTGCTAACTGTGCATCAGTACAGATTGTGCTTCCACAATCGATGGCCGGAGTTGCTGGGGATACTGCCGAGGCTGCGCCTGTAGTAACATTATTAACATTGTAGCTTCCTGCTATGGCTTGCACGCTGTTAGCTCGAATTCTATCGGCAATGTCGTATGCTGATTGCACCGCTTGTTGTTTGATATAGCTGGAGCTATTCGATTTAAGAGTTATCGTAATCATGCCTGCGATTCCCAACATACCAAACGCTATTACGACAAAAGCGACCAGTACTTCGATAAGCAAGAAGCCACTTTCGTGCTTTGTCGTTTTGAGGGATGTAATTTTATTATTCATGGACATGTTATTGCACCACCCCATATAGCTTGACCGGGAGTTGGTCCCGCCTGTGCGAAACCTGTTAATAAAACCTGTATCGAGCTTGCGTAACTTGATCCACGGCTGTCACAGATTACAAAGTTAGACTGCGTTGTCGCCAGACCACGTGAATCAAATATCAAATTTGATGCAACTACACCATTAAACGCAATCGCCGTTAGTTTTGGGTCGCGAGGCCCTGTTTGGTAACTTTGTAGGAGCGTAGGTGCACCCGATGTCGGTACTGTTAAAACGATCCACCCAGCGCTCCAGGCAGCGCCGCAGTTGACGGATCCTAAAGCACTAAAAGGACAAATATTAATTTTAGCATTTCTAGTCAGTGCAGTAGAACGGGCAAAATTAGTTACATTTATGAAAGCATTTTTCTGGGCAGATAGTCGATTATTCAGCAACATAGTCTGAAATGACGGTGCCGCTATTGCAGCTAGGATCGCTACAATAGCAATCGTGATCATGACCTCAATCAACGTAAAGCCTGAGCAATTATTTACCTTTTTCACTCTTAATCCTGTTAAATTTTTTGCGGTTCTAGTTTAGACCTAATCTAATTTCTGACGGTGGCGTGTTCTGTAAGATACATTATATTCACAGGCCAGCTACAGCTTTTAGATGGTTGGTTAATTTAATCTGACAAGCGGTTGTGATTGTGAGGCGCTTGTAAGCTTCGATTTTAAGATTTTTTGAAATATTCGTATGGTGTAAAGCCAACCAAGTTGTATAAAGCAAATGAAACAAAAACATTGGTGCAAGCAGATGTTATTGATAGGTTTTGCTTGGAAAAACTTCAAAAAGTGCTGCGTGGATGACGCTTTAACCGAGATTTTTCATTAAGATTTGAGCTGATGGCGAATGCATTTTTCGAGGCAATTTTGATGTGAATGAGGCGCTCGCGGCGAACTATATGCAATGAAGAACTTCAAAAATCACCGAAAATGTGCCGTCAGAACTCAAATACTATCTCTGGTGTGCCTACAGGACAATCCCGGCCTAATCGCAAAAAATAAACTGCCAATGGAATTTTATGGCGGAGATATCTTGATCAATTTGTGTCCGCTTGAAATGTAAGAGGACAGGGCGGCAGTAAATTCAGTGTCGAGAAAATCGGACGCGCCAAGGTATTTAGAGTCCTGCGATTAAAGTCGTTGGGGTGCGCTATCCACGCTACCTTATTTAGCTAATAAGTTGAAATTAAGTTTCTAGTGGCAAGAGCTAGAAAAGCCTAATTTAGATCGGGACTAAAACTGAGTCAGTATCAAATCTCTTATTGATTCAGTTCGTGTTTCGAATTAACCGCCCAAATAAAAAGAGCCATCTAAAAAGATGGCTCGATCGGCTACTGACTATCAGTCTTAAACGAATATCGTTTATTCAGACTTAATTGCCACGACGCATCATTTCAAAAAACTCTGCGTTGTTTTTAGTCGCCTTCATTTTGTCGAGGATGAACTCCATCGCCTCAATCTCATCCATGCTATACAGCAGCTTGCGCAGAATCCAGATTTTTTGCAATTGGTCCGGCTTGATCAGCAACTCTTCACGGCGTGTGCCGGATTTGTTCAGGTTGATCGCTGGGTACACGCGCTTCTCGGCGAGGCGGCGTTCCAGATGGACTTCCATATTGCCTGTACCCTTGAATTCTTCATAGATCACGTCATCCATACGGCTACCGGTTTCGATCAGCGCAGTGGCGATGATGGTCAGCGAGCCGCCTTCTTCTACATTACGTGCAGCACCGAAAAAGCGTTTTGGACGTTGCAGCGCATTTGCATCGACACCACCGGTCAATACCTTGCCGGAGGCAGGGATGACAGTATTGTAAGCACGTGCCAGACGGGTGATTGAATCGAGCAGAATGACTACGTCTTTTTTCATCTCGACCAGGCGCTTGGCTTTTTCCAGCACCATCTCAGCGACTTGTACGTGACGGGTGGCTGGTTCATCAAATGTTGATGCAACAACTTCACCGCGTACGGAGCGTTGCATCTCAGTCACTTCTTCCGGGCGTTCGTCAATCAGCAAGACGATCATCGTGACGTCTGGATGATTGGTGGTAATGGCATGCGCAATATGTTGCAGCATGACGGATTTACCGGATTTAGGCGACGCTACTAATAAGCCGCGCTGGCCTTTGCCGATAGGGGCGATCAGATCAATGATACGGCCAGTGGTGTTTTCTTCACCACGCATATCACGTTCTAATTGCAAGACTTTGTTTGGATGCAGCGGTGTTAAGTTTTCAAACAGAATACGGTGTTTGGAGGCTTCTGGCGCTTCGCCATTGACCTTGTCCACTTTGACCAGGGCGAAATAACGTTCGCCATCTTTTGGTGTGCGGACTTCACCCTCAATCGAATCGCCTGTATGCAGGTTGAATCGTCGGATCTGTGAAGGAGAGATATAAATATCGTCGGTAGATGCCATGTAACTGGCATCGGGCGAGCGCAAGAAGCCAAAGCCGTCTGGCAATACTTCTAAGGCGCCATCGCCAAAAATTTGTTCGCCGGATTTGGCGCGTTTTTTTAGGATTGCGAACATAAGTTCTTGTTTGCGCATCCGTGCTGCGTTGTCAATGTCTAAACCGATGGCCATTTCTAGCAAGGCTGAGACGTGTAACGCCTTTAATTCTGATAAGTGCATGTTGAGTGTCCCGGGATGGGATAAGTAGGTGGGGGAGTGAACAGAGGTGAACTACAGGATGGTGTTTTTAGGATTTCTGCTATTTTTTGCAACTTCTCATTATTTTTTTGAGAGCGAACAAAAAATTGATTGTCGATTTGTTTTTTTAAAATATTTTTTTAAAGCGCGTTTTTGTAAAAACGTTTTTAAATCTAAATGAACGACGCCTTAGCGCCGCTCATCTTTTTATTGCTGTGCATTCTACCTTACTTATCTAAGAATATTCTGTAACTTAAACTATCTTAAATATTGCTGTCGATAAATGCAGTCAATTGACCTTTTGCTAATGCGCCGACTTTTTGTGCTGCAGCAGCGCCATCTTTGAACAAAATCAAAGTAGGAATGCCACGAATGCCAAATTTAGCTGGAACAGCTTGATTTGCATCGACATCCATTTTTGCAATGATGATCTTACCATCGTATTCTTTTGCTACTTCTTCCAGAATCGGGGCGATCATTTTGCATGGACCGCACCATTCAGCCCAAAAATCGACTAAAACTGGTTTGTCAGATTTCAACACGTCTGCTTCAAAGGAAGCATCGCTTACATATTTGATGTTTTCGCTCATGGAATCCTCATTCGAGGGAAAAATTAAGGGGGGTACAGCGCCACAGAAATAATAACTGAAATCGACTGGTAGAATCTTTGATCTACATCATCGATGATGACGCTTCCGGTAGAACAATTAATATCTGGAGGCGATCTGCACAAATTCAATGCTTTTGAACGGTGCAACACTGGATTCAGTGATGTCTAGTGGCAAACTATGCGTCAAATAATAACCTATTTTTTATAAAAGTGGGATCAAGCTCTGAAATTGCGTAGTCTGTCGCATAAAATGCACCTGTCTAAAGCCCGTCGTTCACTAAAAAATCACGAAAATTCTTGAAACTCCATGCGATCTTCCACTGAGCTAATTGCGGCATCCGGCAACTTCTGGCAACAGGCTGCACATCGCTTTGTACTTGATGTAGTGTCACCAGTCTGGCCGCTGACATCGGCGAATGATTATTCTGCTGTGCGTGTTGTGGTACCTACTTTTGAACACGCGCAATTATTTTTAAAAGCCTTGGCACAAGAGCTGCAGATTAATTTTATTCCACCTCGCATACAAACCATGTTTGCCTGGGTGGAGATGTTGCCGCCACAAACCCATAAAAGAGTCAGCGCACCGAGCGAGCGTCTAATGAGTTTGTATGCCGGGTTGAGGCAGCATGCCTGGCTGAAGAAATTATTTACTGCCAGACGCAATACGGACTTGCTGCCACTGGCGCAGACCTTATTAAGCTTATCGGACGAGCTGACGCAGGCCTTGTTAGCTTCCGTACTAGATGACAGAGAGCAAACGACACAGCGCTGGCATACTGCCTTGGCACAGTTGCCGCAGCCAACGCAGAAAATCTTATCGGAAGAAGCGCAACTGGTCTGGACTATTTGGCAAAGTCAGTTGGATGAACATGACGCCATCGGACAAACGCATCAGCAATGGCTGCGTATTGCGCAGCAAGCGCAGGAACCTTTAGTCTGGATCAGCCCAACTGCACCGAACGCACTGGAGCAAGCGTTTTTAGATGTGTATTCTAAAAAGAAAAAACTCTTAATGATCTTGCTGGATTGGCGCGCCAAATCCATTACGCAGCCATACGCATCTGCCTGGCCGAATTTATTTGAAGATGTTAACAGCGGCCAGCAGCAATTTACCCTGGATCAGGCTGACGTATCGCATATTCGCTTATGTGAGGCGAGTTCGCTTGAAGACGAGGCGCAGCAAGGCGCGCAGACTATTATTGATTGGTTACAGGCGGGTCGCCAGAGCATTGCAGTGATTGCACAAGACCGCGTGGTAGCTCGTCGTATCCGGGCCTTATTAGAAAGAGCACAGGTATTTGTTGCAGATGAAACTGGCTGGAAACTCTCGACGACCCGGGCTGCTGCTGCGATTGCCGCTTGGTTTGAAGTGGTTGCCACACGTGCCGATACGATGGCATTGCTGGATCTGTTGAAGTCGCCTTACTTACCTGGTGGCTTGCCTGGCGTATCTGCAAAAGACGCTGCTCGGATCGATGCGGTGATTGACATGAATGCGAAGGCCGATGCGGTGATGCATATCGAACTGGCCTTGCGTCGCGCTAATGTTCTCGGTGGCTGGGAGGCAATTTTATCCACGCTGGATAGTAAGCCCGACGAGCGCAAATGGATCGCAGCGCTTGCGCGTCAGGCAGCAGGATTCAGCGGACGTAAAAGTATCTCTGATTGGAGTCGGGCAAGCATACAGATGCTTTACGAGTCAGGCATGCATCCACAGTTGCAAGCAGACAGTGCAGGCTCACAAATTATTCAGTTATTGCAAGCGTTGACGGAAGATTGTCAGCAGATGGAGGCAACGTTCTCCTTTTCGGAGTGGCGTGCCTTTATTAATTTACAGCTGGAAAATGCACCTTATATTACCGCCAGAATAGATAAGCGCGTATTTATGTTACCGCTGAACGGTGCTCGCTTGCGACGATTTGATGCGGTGCTGCTGGTCGGCGCAGATGCCGCACATTTGCCATCGCAAGCACAGGAAGTTTTATTCTTCACTAATGCAGTCAGACGCGAATGTGGTTTGACGACCCGTGAGCAAAGGCAGCAACAACAGCTCAGAGACTTTACCGAGTTATTGCTATCCAATCCAGAAGTGGTTTTGTCATGGCAAGGTCAGCAGCAAGGTGAGCATAATCCTGTGAGCCCTTGGCTGGCGCAATTGAATCTGGCGCTGGAGCGCAATGGCAGCGAGGCGCTTCTCAAACATCATCCGATGTTGTCGACTGTGAATCTGCAATCAGAAACCCTACAACAACCGCGTCCAGCTGCCGCTATATTAGCGCCAACTACCTTATCCTCCAGCGGATATAGCAGCTTGCTTGCATGTCCTTATCAGTTTTTTGCCCGACGGATGTTGCGTCTGGATGCGCTGGATGAATTGTCAGACATGCCCGAAAAACGTGACTACGGCGATTGGTTACACGCGATTCTTAAAACTTACCACGATCAATTATCTGCGCATCAGCCGGAAGACAGAGTCCAATTACTAAGGGATATTTCTACCCAACGTTTTGACGATATTTTAAAGCGCAGTCCTGCAGCCTTGGGATATAGCGTGCGCTGGAATAAAGTGATACCTGAATATGTCGCCTGGGCTAATCAGCGTGAGGCAGATGGCTGGCAATTTGAAATCGGTGAGGATTGGCGCGAGCGAACTTTGATCTGGTCAGATCAGGGTGAAGATGCGAGCATCGTTTTGCGAGGCAGGATAGATAGGATTGATAAAAACCAACACGGTGAGTATGCGGTCTTGGATTACAAAACTAAAACACAAACCGCATTAATCAAGCGATTAAAAGAAGGCGAGGATCAGCAATTACCTTTTTATGGTTTGCTGGCAAATCAGACGATCGCTGCCGCAAGCTATGTCGCGTTGGAATTAGACAAAGGCAAAATTGGTGCCGCCGCTGCCGATAATTTTAGCGACTGGACGAATGTATTGGAAGTGGATATCAAAAGTAATATGCAGGCAATCAGAGATAACACACCATTGCCAGCACAAGGTACAGAATTGGTCTGCCAGTATTGCGAAATGCGTGGACTATGCCGCAAGGGCGCATGGTCATGATGTTATCTCCTTCGTCGTCCCATTCTTCAGAAAAAGACGATGTTCAAGCCTATGAAATTAACGGACATGGCAGCGACGCTGTAAGCTTCACTGCTACCGCATGTAATCCACAATTGTCAGTAGTAGTTGAGGCTTGTGCTGGTAGTGGCAAAACATGGTTACTCGTAGCGCGTATGTTGCGCCTGTTGCTGGCTGGCGCTGAGCCTGGTGAGTTATTGGCGATTACCTTTACCCGCAAAGCTGCGCAAGAAATGCGTGAGCGCCTGATGGCACTGTTACGCGAGTTAGCCTTAGTTGATGAGACTGCGGCTATTCAATTGTTGACAGAACGTGGGATACAGCAAAACGATATTCCCTCAATTTTGCCTAAAGCGCGACGTCTTTACGATAAGATTTTATCCAGCCCGCAAGCGTTAGCGATGGACACTTTTCATAGCTGGTTTGGACGCCTGATCCAGTTAGCACCGCTGGCCTCAGGCGTGCCCCATGGTTTTAGCTTGCTAGAGGCAACTGCTGACTTACAAAGAGAGGCTTATGCGCAACTGATGCAATCCCTGACTGATGCCGAGAATCAGGATGTGCGTCATGCCTTATTACTCTTGTACGAAGAGTTGGGTGATTTCAATACCAAGAAAATGCTGGATGCATTTTTAGATAAACGTGCGGAATGGTGGGCATCCAATCAACATGCGCTTGAGGGGGATCCCTTGGACTGGCTGCGCGAGATGTGCGGCGCTGATGCAGAGGTCGATCCGCGATTGGCCTTGTGGGATGACCAAGAACTATGTCAGCGTATTAATGCAATCGCATTATGTTTAGGGCAGGGTACCGCGACCAATCAAAAGCGTGCGACTGCGATAGAAGCCGCTATGAGCGCAGGCCCGAACTTAGACAGATTTGATGCCTTATGCCATGAGTTTTTTGGTGCTGATGGCAAAAATAGATCCAATACAAAAACAAAAAATTTACTCATCGCTATCGAAAAATGGTTAGGTCCAGATAGTGTTGCCAGTTTTGATGATGAGTGTACGGTCATTGCAGAAACGCTCAAATTGTTGCGTCGGCGTAGCGGTGAAAAAATGGTACTCACCATTAATCAGGCCTTGTTTAAAGTCGGTGCAGCTTATCTGGAGTGCTATCAATCTTTGAAATCGGATCAGAGAGTATTTGACTTTGCCGATTTGGAATGGCAAGCCTACAGGCTTTTAAGCAATGAGGAATACGCAGCATATTTACATAGCCGGCTAGATGCGCGTTACAAGCATATTTTGCTGGACGAATTTCAGGATACCAATCCTTTACAGTGGGGCATCGTCCAAGCGTGGCTAGATGTCTATGGTAACGACGTGGCGCGGCCAACGGTCTTCATCGTTGGTGATCCTAAGCAGTCAATTTACCGTTTTCGCCGTGCAGAACCACGTGTGTTCTCTGCTGCAAGACAAATGTTGGCGCGGCATGGCGCACAACTGCTACGCACTAACCAGACTCGCAGAAATGCGCCCGAGATTGTGTCGGTCTTGAATGACAGCATGCGCCAAAATAAAATCTATCTGGCACAAACCAGCGCCTCTACAGCGATTGGTGAAGTGTGGCGTTTACCCTTAATCAGTGCATCGATTAGTACGGTGAATCAAGGTAAAGAAGATTCTGATATTAGCGGCGAGACTCAATCCTTAAGCCTTACTTTACGTAATCCCTTTACCACGCCAATGATTGAAGAAGAGGATAGTCGCCGGCTGGAGGAGGGACGTCAGGTCGCGCAAGCTCTGCTATTGGCGCGGCAGCAACTGGGGAACTTACCCTGGTCAGAAGTCATGTTATTGGTCAGGCGCCGTACTCATCTGGCTGCGTATGAAAATGCTCTGCGTGAACTTGGTATTCCGTTTGTATCCAGCAGGCGAGGTGGTTTGCTGGAAGCCTTGGAAGTTGCAGATCTGATTGCTTTGCTGGGATTTTTGATGACGCCGGGCGATAACCGTGCGTTGGCACATGTGCTGAAGTCGCCGATTTTTTCTGCGACTGACGATGACCTGATCACGTTAGCGCAGCGATCAGAAGCATCCTGGTGGAAGCGTTTGCAAGCTAGTGCATCATCATCATCATCATCATCATCGGTAGTAGCGCAGGAAATTTTTACCAGAGCAGCAGGGTTATTGCAAGACTGGATGCAAGCGGCACATGATTTGCCCGTACATGATTTGCTTGACCGGATTTTGCATCAGGGCGAATTGCTGTCGCGCTACGCGCAGCTTGCTAGCCCTGCAGAGCGACATCAAGTCATAGGGAATATTCATGCCTTTTTAGAACTGGCGCTCAACATGGATGCCGGGCGCTATCCTAGCTTGCCTAAGTTTATTGCTGCCCTTAATGTGTTTAGAAATGGAGGGGAAGGCGATGCGCCTGATGAGTCGGCAGTAGATGATGCAGCCGACGCAGTAAGAATATTAACCATCCATAGTGCCAAAGGTCTGGAGGCATCAGTCGTTGTTGTACTCGATGCTAACCATAGCGAATCCGCCAAAGATCAGGTCGGCATATTATGCCAATGGCCACTGCAAGAAGGCGAGGCCAGACATTTTTCTGTCTTCGGACGCAAGGATCAGCGTGGTGCAGCGCGGGATGCATTGTTCGCGCAAGAGGAGGCGCAAGCCGCACAAGAGAACTGGAACTTGCTGTATGTCGCCGCCACTCGCGCTAAAAATTTATTGATACTCAGTGGTATTGCTAGCGACAAAAAAACGAAGAGCGCCGTGATCGATGAAGGCGGGGATGTCATCATCGGCTTGATTCAAGATAGTTGGTATGATCGGCTGCAACAAGTAGGCCAAGTGAATGTGCCGGTCAACGCTGCATTAGTGCAGCAATCGCAAGGCGAATTTAGCTTGCAGGTATTTAATCCTCCCAATCTGACTTTGCCCCGAGCCGAGCCTGAGCCAGTCCCAAGTGACGCGCAGCTGGAGGGCATTGCGCTGCATGCCTTATTAGAGCGATTGACCAATCAGGTACAAGCATGGCCTGTCGTTGTTCCTGAGGCGGAGGCGATTGCTGCCTGGCTGCCTTGTGCGGGTAATATCGCTGCCACTATACGACAACAAGCTTTGGTAATATTGAGTCAGGCGACGCTGGAAAAATACTTCAATCCTGTCCATTTTGTGTATGCCCGCAATGAGATGGATGTTTTGTTCCAGCAACAGCTTTTACGTCTGGACCGAATGGTCGTTTTTAAAGACGAAATATGGATTCTCGATTACAAGCGGGCTTTGTTAGAATCTGAACGACTAGACTACCAGACCCAATTACAAACCTACGCTGATGCGCTGCACGATATGCATAAGGATAAAAAAATTAAAGCGGCTTTGATATTAAGTGATGGTGCTCTGGTAGAAATGCTATAAAGTGACGTTTCAATTTATAATTTAGTTGGTATTGTTTAGCCCGCGCTCTTTCCGCGTTTTTGCCACGTTTTTACCAACCTAGTGACGAGATGAATTCTGAATTTGAATTACTTGCTGAAAAAGTCGCACGGCTCGCAGAGCTGACCGATTTTTTACGCCGTGAGAACGCTGAGCTGCGGCGCGATATCGTTGCTCTGACCGAAGAAAATGGTGAGATGCATCAACGTATGGATGAAGCACACGAACGTGTAACAGCTTTGCTTGCGCAACTACCAGTTGAGAACGATTCAGATAAGGATGCCGCATGAAAGACAATGTGATCCAGCTAGATGTCAGCATCATGGGACAAGCGTATAAGCTCAGCTGTAAAGAAGGCGAAGACAAAGCACTGCTGGCTGCAGTCGCTTACCTTAACGAGAAAATGTGCACCATCCGCGACGCCGCCAAGATTAAAGGCAACGACAGAATCGCAGTAATGGCAGCTTTGGGTGTTACGGCAGAATTGCTATCGACCAAATCGCCAGAGGGACCGTTGTCTGGATTGTCGATTGCAGACGTCAAGCAAAAAATTAATCATATGCATGAGGTGTTGGACAAAGCACTGACACCCCAAGAAAATCTATTTTGAACCGTGCTTGTATTGGTTTAATCAATCAAAAAGAGTTAAAAAAAGCTGTACGACATCGCGGATAGGAGTAAACTTAAATTCCCTACCGTGTTCGCCAGTGCCATATATTCCTTGAACCATTTATGTGCACAGGCTGCGGGAATTGTTCGACAGGTGTGAGCGTCGCTAGTCCGATGAACCCGAAGTTGAACCGACTGTGGCCAACTTGAACCTCCTGGTTCAGGATGCCGGCATAGCGGCATTGGTGGGGACTTATTCCAGAGCACTTACAGCGTTTGCTGTGAGTGCTTTTTTATTGGGACTTACGCAAAACCGCCCCAAAGCGTTGCGGCGACTAGCCGTACTAATGTACTGTCGTCGCTGCGCCTTGCTGGGACAATTTTGCGTAAGTCCTAATTGTTTGTAGACTTGTTTTTTCGACGCATGACTGAGCAAAGGTGATGCGAGTTTGTCTAACGGCGTAACGTCTTAGAAGCTAATTTTTCTTTAGTGATACTTGTCGTGTTGTGCCAATATCCGCTTGGTCGGCTCTTAGATATCGTCAGGCCAGGATGCAACTAAGATGCTTTGGTATTTAATATACTCATATAGGTATATTTTAATCGTCCAAGTAATCATTGGACAATAAGGCATTTTTGTAAAAATTTACGGGGAGTATATTGTTATGGCATATTGGTTAATGAAGTCCGAGCCGGATGAAGTGAGCATTGATGACGCTTTATCTGCATCCTCGATAGCCTGGTTTGGCGTGCGCAATTACCAGGCACGTAACTTTATGCGTGATGCAATGAAGCTTGGTGATGGAGTACTGTTTTATCACTCCAGTTGCGCAGAGCCTGGTATTGCTGGGCTGGCTGAAGTTGCTAGCAGCGCGTATCCCGATCACACACAATTTAATCCGCAAAGTCATTATTTTGATCCCAAGGCGTCGCAAGAAAATCCGCGCTGGATGATGGTGGATATCCGGGCATTGCGCAAGACGCGTTTATTAAGCCTGGCAGAGCTACGCACTCATGGCGCCTTGGCAGATATGCTGGTATTACAGAAGGGGAGTCGTTTGTCGATCACGCCAGTGACTGCCGCAGAATGGGCAGTCATCATGAAGTTATTGGACTGAGCTTTTTAACGGCACTATCGTTTCGATCAGAGATTGATCCGACGATAATGCCGTAACAATGTTACCTAGGCTTTAGCTGATTTTCTATATGCAAACACCAGTATCACCAGTCCGCCAATAATCATTGGTAGCGAAAGTATTTGTCCGGCAGAAATGGTCATGCCTGCTAAGTCCACTTGCCAATCCGGCGTACGGAAATACTCGGTAAAAAATCGTGCGCAGCCGTACAGCATTACAAACATTGCTCCGACAGCCAGTGGTGGCCGCGCTTT
This sequence comes from Undibacterium sp. GrIS 1.2, assembly GCF_040544435.1. Taxonomy (NCBI): domain Bacteria; kingdom Pseudomonadati; phylum Pseudomonadota; class Betaproteobacteria; order Burkholderiales; family Oxalobacteraceae; genus Undibacterium; species Undibacterium sp. GrIS 1.2. The sequence continues at coordinate 33,923 of NZ_JBEONP010000021.1, read as the reverse complement.
ACGGGCATATATCCACAAAATGACAAACAGCAACAATCCATCCACTAAGGCCTGATAAATTGGCGACGGATGTACCAAGTGATCCACACCAGGCCATTGCATTGCCCATGGTAAATCGACTGAAGCAATCCGACCTGGTAGTTCGTGGTTGATGAAGTTGCCGATGCGCCCCGCAGCGTAGCCTAGCGGCACCAGTGGCGCGATGAAATCAAATACATTCACCAATGGTCGACCCACTTTGCGCGCCCAAAAGAACATCGCAATCAAAACGCCGATAAAGCCGCCGTGGAATGACATGCCGCCATGCCAGACCATCAGTATTTCTAAGGGATTGCTGATCAATTCACTTGGCCGGTAAAACAGAAATTCACCGATGCGCCCGCCCAGGACAACACCGAGCACGCCATAAAACAGCATGTCATCAATGTCTTCGTTTTTCCAGCCCTGAGCTGCAATATGCGGTGAGCGAATGCGTACCCGGCCTAGCAAGACAAATTGTATAAACGCGACCAGATACATCAGTCCATACCAGTGTACAGAAACAGGTCCTAAATGGAATGCTACTGGATCTGGGTTGGGGTGAATCAGCATAGCTACTCTTTCGTTTGTAATAAGGTGAACCGAAATTTTTTATTAGGCGCACTATAGGTGCTATTTGAGTGCTGGCGGGGCATTTCCGGTCATTTTTGATGCTCTTCGTTGCTCACGGCTAGCCATGAGCGCCTTAGTTACAACAAACTCACATCAAAACTGCCTCGAAAAGTGCATCTGCCATTAGCTCAAATCCTAACGGAAAATCTCGGTTAAAAAAGCCTGCAGCACGGGAGACGTATTATCTTTACGCCATGCCACGCCGATTTCTACCACATGGCTAGTTTGCGGCAGACTTAGGTAAGTCACACCGGGACGTTTTAAATTCGAGACAGATTGTGGCACAAGCGCGATGCCCATGCCAGCGGAGACTAAGCCGACGATGGTTTGCATTTGTATCGCTTCCTGACTAATTGCCGGGGTCAACCCGAGTTCTCGGAAGCAGCCAAGTATTAAGTCATGTAAAGCTGGCGCAATTTTGCGTGGAAAAATAATTAGAGGCAGATGCTGGTAATCCAATAGTGAGACGTCGTGTGTTTTTGTCGCAAAGCTTTCCGGTACTGCCAGTATCAACGGCTCGGACAAGACTTTTTGGTAGGCTAACAGATTACGCAAACGATCTGGTATCGGCGGGATGATCAGGCCAGCATCGATTTCACCTTTCTCCAGAGCGATTAATTGAACATCACTGGTTGCCTCTCGCAGTTCAATCTGCACAGCCGCATGACTTTGCCGGAATGTTCGCAGATAGGGTGGCAAGATACTGTAGTCGGCGATGGACACAAATGCCAGCGACAAATGACCGCTAGCGCCAGCTGCTGCGCGTTGTACTAGTGCGGGCAAGCCCTGTGCCTGCTGAAGTATGCGGCGTGCCTCTGGCAGCAGTGCTAGCCCGGCAGCGGTCAGCGCGATGCTACGAGTGCTGCGGGTAAATAAAGCAGTGCCAAGAGTAGCTTCAAGCGCTTGTATAGTTTGTGACAGCGGTGGTTGCGTCATGTGTAATTTAGCCGCAGCGCGACCAAAATGCATTTCTTCTGCTACCGCGAGAAAATAACGTAGTTGTCGTAATTCCAGATTCATATGGACCGCATCTGATCGATGCATGAATCAGCTAATCTATAGATGGTTTCACGCAAGTAAGCTAGGCTCGATGGATAAAAATGCTTAGCGGGATAACGTTGGCTAAGTTCAAATAAGCTAAGTCGTTTAAATTTTTGGGATTTTATATTATGCAGTTCTGGAGCGGATCAATTTAAGAATTTTAATATACTCCCCATTATTTTTATTGAAAATGGCGGTTTAATCAGTAAACCTTTGGACGATTAAAATATACTCACTAAGGGTATTCTATTTAATCAATGCAAATGTGGTTTGTCGTTTAGTGCTACACGACGTCATTACTTTTAGCACATTAGCCGCAAAAGTAAATTCTGGTACTGGATGTTTTAGTCCGGTGCTTCACTTCTTTTTATCAAAGGTCCGTTTAATACGGTCGTTTTTAATTTTTTCAAAGTGAGCGTGATCTTTTCGTTTGTCTAGGCCTAGCATGCGTTCAAAAAATTCAAACCATAAAAATGCAAAGAACGCCAATCCGACTAGCCACCACCAAGAGATGCTATTCAAGAAGCTCACTTCTAAATATTTAAGTAAAAACAACAACGCGGTAACAATGATGAGGGGCATGATGACTCCTTTTGCCAAATCTTAGGAGTAATTTTGCTTATGGTCAACCTTATGTTGAGCGCACACGTTCTTTGATTGTGCTAACGCATTAAAATAAGTAAAACGCAGTAAAATGAAACGATAATTTTTTAACTTGGAGAGAGCAATGAACAAGTCTTTGTTAGCAGTAAGCGCACTTTTAGCGACGATGGTCTCTGGTGCGGCAATGGCCAATCTAGAATTGGCAAAATCTAAAAACTGCATGGCTTGTCATGCTGTTGCTAATAAAGTTGTGGGCCCTGCATATAAAGATGTTGCTAAAAAATACGCTGGTGACAAAACGGCAGAAGATACCTTAGTCAAAAAAGTCATTGCTGGTGGCAGTGGTGTGTGGGGCCCAGTCCCGATGCCGGCTAACCCGCAGGTATCTGAAGCCGAGGCGCGTACTTTGGTTAAGTGGATTTTGTCGACGAAGTAATTTTGAATTGAGCTAAGTCTAAATCGAAGTCAGTGTAATTCAGTCTGTTTGAGTCAAACAGGGTTCAATCAGTTGAGTTTTTAAGATGATCGAGAAATAAAAACGCTGCAAGCCTGTAAGGTTTGCAGCGTTTTTTGTTTGCAGTACTTTTACGATACAGACTGACAAATCAGTCTGTGTAAATCACGACAGCACCAAATTATTTTACAACTTGCAGCAACTCACGCTTGCCGCCTTTGTATGTGTACAAAGTCAATGTACCGTCTTTGATATCGCCTTTAGCATCAAATTCGATGTCGCCAGTAATACCTTTGTGCTTGATTTTAGCCAGGAAAGGCAGGTACTTTGCTGGTTCTGCTGATTTAGCTTGTTGCATCGCATCAACCATCGTCATCACAGCATCGTACACATACGGTGCGTAGATTTGAACGTCCAAACCAAATTTCTTCTTGTAAGCTGCTTTCCAGTCATCCAACACTTTTTTCTGTGCATCTAAAACACCGCCGGCTTCTGCGCAGACAACTTGACCTTCGCCAATGCCGTCACCAGCCAGTTTCACTAAGTCAGTAGTACAGATACCATCGCCGCCCATGAACTTAGCAGTAATGCCAAGTGCTTTCATCTGACGCAACATCGGACCTGCAACTGCATCCATACCGCCGAAGAAAATCACATCTGGATTCTTCGCTTTGATTGTGGTCAGGATCGCGCTGAAGTCAGTTGATTTATCAGTCGTATGTTCAGTAACAACAACTTCAGCACCTTTGGCTTTAGCGCCCTTCATGAACTCGGCTGCAACACCTTCGCCGTAGGCCGTTTTGTCATCGATGACAGCTACTTTTTTAGCTTTGTTAATTTGCACGGCGTAACGACCCAAAGTGCCACCCAATTGACCGTCATTGGCAACTACACGGAACGCGCCTTTGTAGCCTTGTTGTGTGTATTTTGGATTTGTTGCTGATGGGGAGATTTGCGGGATGCCAGCGTCGTTGTAGATTTTAGAAGCCGGGATTGTCGTACCAGAGTTCAAGTGACCGATTACGCCATTTACTTTTGCATCGACCAATTTTTGTGCTACGGTTGTACCTTGTTTTGGATCGGCAGCATCATCTTCTGTCAGCAGTTCGAATTTAACTTTTTTGCCGGCGATCATAGTGCCTTTAGCATTGAGTTCTTCGATCGCCATTTTAGCGCCGTTTTCATTGTCTTTACCCAGATGGGCAATCGCGCCGGAAATAGGACCTACGTGACCGATTTTAATAACTTGTTCTTGAGCAGCCGCAGTACCGGCAAACGCGAAAGCAATTGCGCCAGCCAGTGGAATCATTTTAGTTTTGAACGACATGAACATACTCCTAAGGTTTAAAAAAAGTAGGACAACATTACTGTATCTCTGACTTATTCAGAAAACTGAATATGCAAAAGGTACAACAGAAAAATTAATAAGCAAAGCTATTTTCTTTGTTTTTTTCGTAAATAAGACGATTTTTATATGCCCCAATATCGCTCACTAGACAAGGTCGATCGTAAGCTTCTGAACCTGTTGCAGAAGGATAATCAGATACCCACCCGAGTTTTGGCAGACAAGCTACACATATCTCAACCAACCTGCCTGCGCCGTATACGAGAGCTTCGTGAGCTTGGCATAATTAGTGCAGAAGTAGCGATGGTCGATCCGTTTGCACTGGGATATGGCATGCTGGCTTTTTTAGAGGTATCGCTGATCAATCAGTCTGACGAGCACATGCAAGAATTTGAAGCTGGAATGAACAAAGAAGCCGAGGTGATGCAGTGTTATTTCGTCTCCGGCGAATACGATTATTTTCTGGTGATTCATGTGATTGACATGGATGCTTACTATCAGTTTGTACGGAGAGTGATTTCCGGGTCTGGTAATGTGCGCCATTTCCACTCGCGCTTTCCGATGAAGCGCGCCAAGTTCGCAACACGGATCGCGTTTGATGAAAAAGCGCTTGAGTTGCCGGTGCGTTTAGGTAAATAGTTGGCGATTGCTGCGGAAATATCTAAATCGATGATTGGTGTGTATCGCTAGGAATCAGTTTGCTGACATCAATACTTAATCAGCTGGATTCATCATTAGATAGGGCTTTTCGCAAACCCCAAGATTGGTATGGGTCATCAAGCAATCTCTTCGGCTACTTCATATAGTTCGGTAGGGATTAAGGTGTCTTTGGTTGGATGACCTGCCAAAAACATCTTTAATTCACCTGGATGAAAGGCGCACCAGGATTCGTCCGATGTTAGCGGTTTGGTGGCGATGACGGCGATTTTGTCGTCTGGTTTGTTGAACTTGCTGAAGTCGATGCTCTTGTCGCAGTCAATCAGTGCGGCAGTGGAAAATGGATACTCGCGTACGACGTAATGCAAATTGGTGGAGCAGTGGGCAAACAAGGCATCGCCATTAGATAACATGAAGTTAAATATGCCGTGCGAAGCAATGTACTTGGTCAGTTCGGTAATTGCATCGAACAAGGCTTCTGTCGGCGGCAGATCATCTGCATTGGCATAAGGGAAGCGCTGTTGCAGACCTTCCATTAAATAACAAAACGCACGCTCACTATCCGTCTCACCAACTGGGCGATATATACCGTTGAGGCCATTAAGCGTTGGATGGAAGTTTTTCAGATCGCCATTGTGAGCAAAAATCCAAGATTTTCCCCACAGCTCACGCATAAACGGGTGATTATTTTCAAGGATGATATTGCCCTGTGTCGCTTTGCGTATGTGGGCGATGACGTTGCAGGATTTGATCGGATTACGTTTGATCATTTCTGCCAGCGGTGAGCTGATCGATGATAAATGGTCGGTGAACAGGCGGCAGCCAGTGTCGTTATAAAAAGCGATGCCCCAGCCGTCTTTATGTTCATCGGTAAGGCCGCCCCGCGCTGAGAAACCTTCAAATGAGAAAGTGATCTCGGCGGGATTATTGCAATTCATTCCAAGTAGCTGGCACATCGATTACGATCCTGAATCTTGTAGTCTTGCTTGCAGTAAAAAACTGGTACACCTCCTAAAATACTCTTGCTGCTTAGAAACGGGTAAATTATTTACATAAATTTTCCTTATTTGGGGAAAAAATGGTAATTACTCGGGTTTGAACTCCTGCGCAAAGGTAAATTCATCTGTTCTGGCTGCATATTTGAGGCCTTTTCGCAACGCCCATGTAGCATATTGATGGTGGAGCGGGATAACCGCATAATCGCGCAAAGCCACGCCCATGGCCTTTTTAGCAAAATCACGGCGCTTAGTATCGTCCACTGATGCTAAGGAGCTACGGATTAAATCATCTAGCGCCGGATTACTGTATTTGCCCCAGTTCCAGCTGCCCCAGCCCGTTTCTGGATTTGCTGTTCCGAGCAAAGTCCGTAAAGCAAAATCACCTGCCACGCTGCCCCAGCCTAACAAGGCAATGCTGAATTCGCCCTTGGAGGCTTTGGGGAAATATACCGCCAGCGGCATCGTTTCTACTTTAGCTTGTATGCCGATTTTGCTTAAAAATTGCGCCACGGTTTGTACTATTTGTTCGTCATTGATGTAGCGATTATTCGGGCCATGCAGAGTGATATTAAAACCGTTGGGATAACCAGCTTCTGCCAGTAATTTTTTTGCTCCTTCAGGGTCGTAAGCTTCGACCTTAACGGTATCGTCATACCCCAAAATGCCTGGCGCTACGATGTTAGAAGCAGGGACTGCCAAACCTTCTAAAACGCGGTCACTTAGGGCCTGGCGATTAATCGCTTTAGAAATTGCTCTGCGCACGCGGATATCGTGTAGTGGATTGGTGGTTAAAGGCTTGCCTGCTTTATCCGTAATATCAGGAGATACATGGGCTTGTTGATCGAGTGCCCAAAAAATCGTGCGCCAAGAAATTTTTTGTTCTAATTTAACTTTGACGTTCGTTTTTAATTTAGGTAAGTCGGCAGGCGGCACGCTCTCAATTGCATCTATATCGCCCGCCAGCAGGGCTGCTACCCGGGGTGCGCCGCTGGTCAGTATGCGCAAAGTCACTTTATCCCAATGAGGTTTTTCGCCCCAATAATTGTCGTTGCGTACCAGTTCAATACGATCACCACGCTTGGCGCTAACGAATTTAAATGGCCCGGTACCGATCAGCGCTTTGCCTGTATTAAAGTCGTCTGTACTGGCATTTTGTGCGACTTTTTTTGACACGATAAAAATCGAATTAACATCTAAAGGCAAGGGGCCGTATGGGGTCGCAGTCTTCAAGCGTACCGTGTAAGCATCAACCGCCTGTTTGCTGACAATTTGTTTGGTGTAACTGGTAAATGAGCCGGGGCTATTGAGGATAGTGGCAGGGCGATCAAGTGAGAAAATGACGTCTTCTGCAGTCAGTTCTGTGCCGTTGTGGAACTTGACTCCATGGCGCAATTTGAATTCCCATGTCAGTGGGTCAATCGCTTTCCATGAGGTTGCCAAGCCGGGAACCAGTTGGCCATTGCTATCCAGATTGACCAAAGCATCAAAAATATGGAAAGCGAATGCGTTATTCGGGCCGCTATTTAAATAATGCGGATCGAAGGACGTTACGTCCGCCGCCAGACCTACACGTAAATGTAAATCTGCGGCGATACCTGGGGTGCTCCAGCTCAGCGTTAAGGCCAACAAACTGGCCGTACAAATAGCTAAGTACGTTTTTTGCTTGAGCGGGATGGCTCGGGCTAATGCAGAGGTGATTCGTTTAAAAATACGCATAGGGTTCTCTATCTTTTTAAGACTATGCCCGCTGGTGCCAGAATGTTGATTGGCCGTTGCTGAGCATTGAGGTTTTTATCGTTATCAGGACCTACTTAAACTGCCTCAGCGAGCCTGTGCTTCTTCGTCATATGCGTGCACATGCAGGCGTATTTTTGATGATGTACGTGGGCACGACTGCTGCTGACTATTTTCGTAACTCCTGATGAGACTATTTCTTTTGAAAATAATCTTAATTTGTCGCCAGCATAAAGTAAAAGACCAAATATGTTTTGCGATAACCATTTTTCGACTATGGGTTGAAGTATGTGTTTGCGCCTGTTGATGCTTAGATAAACCTAGTTATGTTGAATTTGCAATGCGTTTGGCTTGTGGTAGTGTGGTAGCTTATTCATGTTTTATTTTGGTTTTGCTCCAGTTTCGCTACGGAATTTCTTCTTTGTGTAAGCCGATCATTTTTGTAATACGCCGCTATTTTTTAGCGTTGATTAATACAGCCGATATCTAGGAATATGAAATGCCTCTTCAAATAGTATCTCGCTTAAAAATTCGCTCACAAACTAATGTGCAAGGTTTAGCTATCAGCGTTGCTATGGCTGGTTTGCTCTTATCCACAATTTCTTGCAGCGCTACTCCTGCTACCGACATGAACGATAAAAAAGCTGCTTCAGTTGCCACCCCCGCCACCTCTGCCACTTCTGCGGTGTCTGAGGTTGCGCCAACGACGATCATACTGAGCTATCGCCAAGCAACCAAGCTTGCCAAACAGGGCATGACGATAGAGGTGACCGAGGTTACTGACAGTCGTTGCCCGCCAAATACGCGTTGTGTTTGGGCAGGGCAGGCAACAGTGAGTTTTAAAGTCAGTCAGCCCGGCACGCCGGAAGCATTGCTGGTGGTTGGCACCCCCGCACCAGCGGCAATGAATTTGCCGGCAGACGCTAATTACGGCGGATATCGATTTTCTTTAGTGAATCTGGAGCCGAAGAAAGTCGCCGGAGAGAATGTAGCGCCCGAGGCGTATAAGGCTGAAATCATGATGAGTAAAGCGGACGCTGCGAAGTAAAACGCTTGCGGTTTTAATTCAGATTTTCAGTACGGATTTTTATGAAGCTGTAAAGTGATAATGAATATACTCTCATATAGTATATTTTATCGTCCAATCAAAGTCTGGACAATTGACTATATTTATAAAAATCGAGGGGGAGTATCTATTATTTAGCTATTCTTATTGATGTTTTTTTACGATTTTTTCACTAATTAGCGATCAATTTTTTTCTGGTAAAAAAAGACGAAAAAAATGCCACCGGTCTAGCTATTACGACCGGTGGCATTTTTTATTTGCGGCGAAATGAATCGCCTTTTTGCTATATTTTAATTGCAGCTTAAGTACAGCTTGGTTATGTCTTAACTACGTCTTAGTTACGAATCACGCGCTTGTATTCGTTAGTCCGGGTATCGATTTCAATCATATCGTCCTGGCTAACAAACAACGGTACTTGAACGCTGTGGCTATGCGCTTCAATCGCATTTTCAATCTTGGCTTCTTTCAATACGTTGCCTGATGTGTTGCCTTTAACTGCTGGCTCTGAATACACAACTTGGCGAACGATCGTTGTTGGCAGTTCGACCGAAATCGCTTTGCCATCATAAAAAATTGCTTCGCATTCCATGCCATCTTTGAGGTAATGCAGGGCATCGCCCAAATTTTCTTCTTCGATCTCAAACTGCTCGTAGTCAGCGTCCATAAATACATACAAAGGATCAGCGAAGTAAGAATATGTGACAGGCTTTTTATCCAGTACAACAACGTCAAATTTGTCGTCGCCGCGGAATACGTTTTCCTGAGGGCTGTTGGTCAGCAGATTCTTCATCTTCCACTTGTAGGTGAAGCCCGTGCGGCTGGAGCCATTGACATCAGAACGCAGAACGATCATCGGCTTGCTGTCGACCATAATAATGTTGCCAACACGAATTTCTTTTGCAGGTTTCATAGTGAATATACGTAAAAAGGTGGTTGCATAAAAATCATCTGTCACTTGCTGGTGTCAGTTACTGTCGTCACTGATTGGCTACGATAGATAATGAGCCTTGCAAGCCTACATCTGACTGAATTAGATAAGTCGTTTTAAAATACGTCGAAAATTAACCGCGTATTTTAACCTATTTTAGCCACAGCTAAACTGCCGCTTGCTGAATCGCCTTAGTAAACTTGAGCAAATTGGTGCTTAAATCCCCATTTTCTAATAATTGCTGTCGCCAATGATTAGATATTTCAGCAATTTTTGGTATGTCAGCCCGGAATCGTGGCCAGATATTTCCGCAGCTATTGGCCAACAAGTGACTATCTTCCATTTTTGCAGCGCCATTCCAGGCTAGAAAGAACTCAATCAAACTTTTTGCTGTAGTTTCCGCATTAGTTTCTGCACCTGCACCTGCACCTGCACCTGCACCTGCACCTGCACCTGCACCTGCTGCTGTACCTACATAGCGTTGCAAAAACGCGTTCAATTTAACGTGATGTAAGTTTTCGTCTTGCGGATAGATGTGCCAGATAAAAGGTTTGCCCGCCCATTGTGCGCGGACGAAAGAGTCTTCTCCGCGAACAAAATTCAGATCACATGCCCACAGCAATTTATCGTAATCAGCTTGGGGGATAAATGGCAACACACGCACAGTTAATGCGCCTCGCGTTGCGGATACGCCAGCCTTTGGCTCTTGTCCTATAAACGCAGCAATCGCATCGGCAGCAACACCATCTGGTACCAGACAAGTCATTGCCACGTCACTTTGTTGCCAAGTATTAAGCAATGCAGACACTGGCGCTTGCGGATAGCAAAACAGGGACACTTTCAGCGAGCTCATCTCGCTCTCTGTAACGCCAAATTGGCCAAGAAAAGCTGCCATGCCAGTTTGATCAGATTGAAATTCTTGACGTTGTTGCTCCAAGTTTGATTCTAGTAGCAAACCGCCAGTTTTGTTCGTAAATCCCGGGAAGAAAAAATATTTGGTCAGCGGCAGTCTTGGATGCGGGGACGGCAGAGTATGGCAACCTTCCACCCATTCTTCAGCGGTAAGACCCTCCAGATTGAGCCATACCGGACGCGGATTGCATTCTGCCATCGCCGCAATATACGCTGGCGGTATGTCACAGGCAAAAAATTCAATCACAATATCTGATATCTCATCGGCGACAAATACACCGTCTTGATCGCGCCAATGTTGTACTGTCACGTTCGCAATTTTTTGTCGGTCGAGGTCAATGGCAACCTCAGGGCAAATCCGCTGAAAACTCCGTAGATCGTCGACCCATAAAGTGACTTGGATGCCATGCTCTTGTTCTAATTGTTTGGCAAAGCGCCAGCAAATCCCTATGTCTCCATAGTTATCTACGACTTTACAAAACAATGCGAGAGTTGGTGTAGGATGTTTTTTTGAGGGGATTTCTAAAGACATTTTTTGATGGTTGGATTTTTGATGCTTAACTTTGATTACTTTGCCGATCTCTCAAGCGCTATTTGAAATACTGTTTTGAATACTATTTCAAATACTCTCATCGGTAATGATTTTTCCATTCACGTAAAGCACCAAAATTGCTGGCATCGTCTTGGCCGGCAGTAATTTTTCCAGCGGCGATCAGGCGCGCTTGAATAGATGCCTCTCTGATGCGCATAAAAGGATTAGTTTGTTTTTCTAATCCGATCTGACTAGGGACGGTCGGAATACCATGATCGCGCTTATCTTGCTCGCGCTGGATGCGTTCAACTAGAGCGAGATTCTCAGGCTCGACTTCTTTGGCGAAACGTAGATTAGACATCGTATATTCGTGCGCGCAATACACAGCAGTGTCATCTGGTAAGGATGCTAATTGATCGAGTGATGTCAACATTTGTGCTGGTGTACCTTCAAATAAACGGCCGCAGCCGCCAGCAAACAAAGTATCTCCACAAAACAGCCAGTGCTGCTCTTTGGCGAAGTAAGCAATATGACCCAAAGTATGTCCAGGTACCTCTAACACTTGTAGTTTTAAATTGATGCCGGGCAGCGTAATTTCGTTACCTTGATTTAAGTGCTGAGTTACCGCTTGTATATTGTCATTTGCGGGGCCGAATACGGGTACGGATAGATGTCTGAGCAAGGCCGGGACGCCGCCGATATGATCTTGATGATGATGAGTTAGCACAATTGCTGACAAGCGTAAATTATGCTCATCCAGTGCGGCCAAGATAGGCGTTGCGTCACCAGGATCAACCGCTACTGCATAGGTACCATTGTGTATTAGCCATAGATAGTTGTCGTCAAATGCCGGGACAGTCAATATACTAAGGGCTCGGTTTTTTGTAAGCTCGCTGGCGGACACAATTGCCCCATTTGTACTAGTTGCACTAAGCATAAATTCCACAATGAATACAGATAAAAATTCCATTATAGACCTAGGCACCTGGCTAGCACAGCCGTCCGGTGCTTACATCATGCAGTGGGAGCAAGCTTTGCTGGATCGTTTGACGGTGGATATTTTTGGCTTCAATGCTTTGCAGATTGGTTTGCCACAAATCGATGCTCTAAGCGCCAGCCGTATGCCGAATAAATGGCGTACCAATAACGTCTTAATTCCACTCCAAGAGAATACTGTTGTCATCACAGGCAATACTCAAGCGGAACAGAAAAATAGCCGTTCGCCTATTGTTGTAACACATGATTTTTGCGAATTACCATTTCATTCGCAAAGTATCGATTTAGTGGTGTTACCTCATGTACTGGAATTTGTGGCCGAGCCCCATCAGGTCTTGCGCGAAGTAGAGCGGATTTTGATACCAGAGGGGCGCGTCATTATTTGTGGCTTTAATCGCGCAAGTTTATGGGGTGCAAGGCAGGCAGCGGGACGCATCGGTAAAAGTTATTTTTTACCGGAAGAAGGCGATTTTATTAGTGTGCCGCGTATGAAGGATTGGCTAAAATTACTTAATATGGAAGTCAATCATGCCGATTTCGGATGTTATGCGCCTCCATTTCGCACAGAAAAATGGCTCAACCGTGCCAGATTGATAGAGAATGCTGGTCAGCGCTGGTGGCCGTATTTCGGCGCGGTATACGCAATACAAGCAATTAAACGAATTAAAGGAATGCATTTGATTGGCCCTGCATGGAAGCACAAACGAGCAGCCTTAGGCAATGCCGTGCCGGTGGCCAATCGCAGCAAAAAAAATGGATAAGATAGAAATTTTTACAGATGGTGCCTGCAAAGGTAATCCTGGTCTTGGTGGTTGGGGAGCGTTACTAATCGCAGGCGAAAAAGAGAAAGAATTATTTGGCGGTGAGCGGAATACCACCAATAATCGGATGGAGCTGATGGCTGTGATCCAAGCTTTGGCTGTGCTGAAAAGACCATGCCAGATTGTGCTGCATTCAGATAGTCAGTACGTGTTAAAAGGCATCACGGAATGGATACAAGGCTGGAAGGCGAAAGGCTGGAAAACCGCTTCTAAGGCACCTGTAAAAAATGTCGATTTATGGCAGCAACTGGATGCTGCCCGCAGTGTTCATCAGATCGAATGGAAATGGGTCAAAGGACATGCCGGGCATCCGGGTAATGAGCGTGCGGATCAACTGGCGAATCGTGGCGTAGAAACTGTGAGATGAAGTGGCAATGCGCAATCAGCGAGAAGCTAGCGAGAGGCCAGCGAAAAATTTGCAAGAAATCAGCGGCACGTTTTTTGCGTAAGATAGTTGCATTCTGCAAAATCACATTCGTTTGCGCCGACCCGGTGCATTTTTATTGATGAGATCTAAGTGAGTAAGACACAAACTAGTTCAGTCCGAGGGATCGTTGTCGGCCTATTGTGCCTGATTAGCGTCTCTGCATTTGCGCATGATGGTGTGCATCATGACACCATGGGCTTTGTAGAAGGGTTTATGCATCCCTTTTCTGGTCTTGATCATTTGCTGGCAATGGTAGCGATTGGCTTATGGGCTGCACAAAACCGGCAATCGGCGCTTTGGGTTTTACCATTGAGTTTTCCGTTAATGATGATCGCAGGTGCGCTGCTCGCGCGATCCGGTGTCGCTGTACCGATGGTAGAAACGGGGATCGCGAGTTCACTTGCCATACTAGGTTTGCTGATTGCATTTGCAGTCAAGATGCCGGTCTGGCTGGCTGCAACGATGGTGTCTGTCTTTGGCGCATTACACGGCTATGCACATGGTGCTGAAATGTCGCCCAATGCTTCGATTGCGATGGCTGGTGCAGGTTTTGTACTAGCGACTTTGTTACTGCATATTACTGGATTGAGTATCGGCTTATTTGCCAACAGTGCGCGGATGAAGTCACTGATCCAGCTTGGTGGCTGCGGTATTGCATTGACGGGAGCTTATATGCTGGCGGTTTAATTCGCCGGAGATGATTGACTGTGGGTTCACATCGGTAAAAAGGACTATGAAAATTCATAGTCCTTTTTCATTTTGTCGTCACTGGTAGTTAACCGAGATTTCCCATTAGGCGTACCAAAGGTGCTATTTGAGTGCTGACGGCGCATTTTCGGTTATTTCCGATGCTCTTTGTTGCTGCTCATGGCTAGCCATGAGCGTCTTATTTACAATAAACTCAGACCAAAACTGCCTCGAAAAATACATCCGTCATCAACTCAAATCCTAATAGAAAATCTCAGTTTATTTCAAACTTAGCGCAAATTCGGTTTAATACTCAGTATTAAACAAATGCTCCAGCCCTTGTAAAAACTGATGCACATGATAGCCATCGACCAGGCCATGATGCACAAAAGTCGCAACAGGCATCATGAGTTTGCCATCTTGTTGAAAGCACTTTCCAACTGAAATTTTGGGGACGCTGTCCTTACCATCCAGATGGCGGGCATGTGTCAACCCTGTAAAACTGATCCACGGCATGGCTGAAAAATGTATCACGTCGTTACGGTTGGTATCTTCACTCAAACACAAGCCACTCGTCTCTTTAATTTTTTGCATAGACTCTTTTGCACCAAGCGTAAACTTGCTGAAGTCGGTATCAAAATTGATCTGACAAAAACCAAAAGTGTGATCCGCACGATCAATCGTAGCATTGGCGTGGATGATCGAATAATCAATCACCTTGCCCGACTCAATCCTGTAGCGCATTGCCTCGGTTTGGTTAACTGCTTGTAATATGCTGTGCAGGTAGAAAAGAAAAAAAGATTGCTGTTGCTCTTTGCAATGTTGATAGGCGAGAGAACAATCGATGTTTGCTACCAACCCATGAAAAGGCTCATCTAGTTTTGAAAAAAACTCAAAGTGTTCTCGCCTGTTCCAGGTGGATAATTCTATGATTTTATTCATGCCTTCTTCCGTTCACTACATTTAATTTAGTCAGAAAATAGTCAAAAACTGAGACGAAAAAATAGGGCAGTGTTTGCCCCATTTACTTTAAACAGTCATATTTTTAAGCTGTTTTTTCAAGCTATTTCAGCAATGATCTGTTCCAGCTTTACTGTGTCTGCGCAGAAGGCGCGTATACCTTCGGATAATTTTTCGGTTGCCATCGCATCTTCATTTAACTGGAAACGGAAAGTTTTTTCATTCAGACTGATTTTTTGCAGATCAGAAGCTAATGCCGTTTCTTTGTTTAATTTTGCGCTGATCGTGCTGGTCGTATCGGCTAATTTTTGCAGCAGATCTGGACTGATCGTCAGTAAATCACAACCGGCTAACTCCAGTATTTGCGATGTATTCCGGAAGCTGGCGCCCATAATTTCTGTGTCATAGCCAAACTTGCGATAGTAGGTATAAATCTTTTTTACTGACAGGACGCCAGGATCATCGGCGCCGAAAATTTCTTGTCCTGTTTGCTTTTTATACCAGTCGTAGATGCGCCCCACAAACGGGGAGATCAATTGCGCACCAGCCTCGGCACATGCAACTGCTTGCGGCAAGCAGAATAGCAAAGTCATGTTGCAGCGGATACCTTCTTTTTCCAGAATCTCTGCTGCACGTATGCCTTCCCATGTGGAGGCAATTTTGATCAAAATACGTTCGCGGGTAATGCCTGCTGCTTCGTATAAACCAATGAGTTTGCGCCCTTTGGCAACCGTGGCTTCTGTATCAAAAGATAAGCGTGCGTCTGTTTCAGTAGAGACTCGGCCCGGGACGATGTTCAAAATTTCTAAACCGAAAGCGACGAGCAAATGATCGATGATGTCATCGCTTGCTTTGCCAGTATGTGCACTGACAATTTTTTCTAACAAGGGACGATATTCTGCTTTCTGGACGGCTTTTAGTATCAGCGACGGATTGGTCGTCGCATCTTGTGGCGCATAGGCTTTCATGGACTGAAAATCGCCTGTGTCGGCAACTACAGTTGTGTACTTTTTAAGTTGTTCTAGCTGATTCATCATGATTTATTTTAAAGCTCTGAAAAATTAAGATTTAGGACTTACGCAAAATTGTCCCAGCAAGGCGTAGCGACGAAGATAGTACTTTGGTACAGCTAGGAGCTATAACGCAGCTGGGGTGGTTTTGCGTAAGTCCTAAGATTAATAAAAAACCGAGATACTTCCTATAAGCCAACCAGGACATTTGCTGCATCACCAGATTTTGCAACGATATCACCGATGACGGCAGCATCAAAAAAATTGTCTGCTTTAAATAAAGCCAATACATCCTCCACCGCATCGGCCGAGCAGGAAACTAATAAGCCTCCCGAGGTTTGCGGATCGCTGAGCAGCGCCTGTTGAACTGGGCTGATACCCTCCGCCAACACAACATCATGTCCGTAAGCATCCCAGTTGCGAGCGGAGGCACCCGTGATAAATCCGGCCTCTGCCAATTGCTGCACATCTGGTAGAAGCGGTATGTGCGACATCGTCAATTGGGCGGACACATTCGCGCCACGACAGACTTCTAACAGGTGTCCAAGCAAACCAAAACCTGTGACATCGGTGACTGCGTGTACTGCACTCATATTTGCTAATGCCATGCCAGGCCGGTTGAGCTTGGTGGTATTGGCAATCATGCTGGCATAACCTGCCTCGTCTAGTGCTTGCTTTTTGAGCGCTGCTGACAAAATGCCCACACCCAGCGGTTTGCCGAGAATGAGTTTGTCGCCGACTTTGGCATCGGCATTACGTTTGACTTTGGAGGGATGCACTAAACCGAGTACGACTAAACCATAAATCGGTTCGACTGAATCAATCGTGTGACCGCCCGCAATCGGGATACCTGCCTCAGCACAAATGGATTCTCCACCCGCAATGATTTTGCCGATGACCTCAATTGGCAATTGATTGATAGGCATGCCAACCAGCGCCAGCGCCATAATCGGAGTGCCGCCCATCGCATACACGTCGGAGATAGCGTTGGTGGCAGCGATGCGACCAAAGTCATATGGATCGTCCACGATCGGCATGAAAAAATCCGTGGTGGCTATGAGTGCTTGCTCGTCATTGAGTTTATACACGGCAGCGTCATCGGCGGTTTCTATGCCCACCATCAGGGCAGCCGGCACGGGGAAGCCAGTCGATTTTTTTAAAATCTCAGACAAGACGCCTGGCGCGATTTTGCAGCCGCAACCGCCACCATGTGAAAAAGAGGTAAGCCGTATCGGGGATGCTGGTGCCTCGGATAATACTGTTGATGTCATATAAATTGAGTAATGAGAATCGCGTAGGTTTTATCAGTGATGACAAAGTTGAATTACAGGCACCATACTAAACGAGATGCACAGCCTCTGTCCAAAGCTGTACAGTGATACTCACTATAAGTGCTTGCAGAGCATCGTTGAAGCACCTGGCAAGGTAGGACTACGCAAAAACGTCCTAGCTGTGTTGCGGCACCTAGCTATACATTAAACTACTGCCTTCGTCGCTGCGCCTTTGCCGGGATAACTTTGCGTAAATCTTATAGTGTATTGATGTTATCAAGCTTGTAGTAGGAGCAGTTTATGAGTTTTTTTTGATGAGGTGTGCGTCAGTCGATATGCCGCAATTATTTTTGGTATTAAATATACTATGGGGATGTATATTTTAATCGTCCATATAGTAATTGGACAGTAGGCAGTATTTATGGATTTTGGTAGGGGAGTATATTATTTTTGAGTCTCAGCGGATACTCTGAGACGGGCGAGATTACTTTTTTACGTTTACTTTTGATGTCCATAAAAAAAGCGACCACAAGGGTCGCTTTTGTTCGCTGCCGACAAATATTTGCCGATACATTTACCAGTATTAACGATCGCCAAATGAGCGACGTGCATTGCCAGTATCGCCAGTACGATTACCTTTGTAACCACCTTCGCTGCGTGGCGCGCCGCTGGTGCTGCCAGCTGGTTTGCTGAATGTGCGTTGTGCTGGTTTGTTCGCGCCATAACCACTACCTTCGCTACGATTGCCGTTCGCGCTGCTGCTGTTGCCAGAGCCAGCGTTATTGCCGCGATAGCCACCACCACTGCTGTTGCCACGGCTGTCGCCTGGACGCCAGCCGCTTGGCTTGCGTGCAGCACTATGCGATGTAGATGCTGTTTTCTTAGGCTCAAAGCCTTCGATAATTTCGACAGGAATCAATTGCTTAGTGAAACGTTCGATACGCTTAACGTTGATACCTTCAGCATGATTTACCAGAGAAATTGCAACACCATTGCGACCAGCGCGGCCAGTACGGCCAATACGATGGACGTAATCTTCCGGGAACTTAGGCAAGTCGTAGTTGAATACATGTGTAATCGCTGGAACGTCAATACCGCGAGCAGCAACGTCAGTTGCCACCAATACGCGGACTTGTCCACGACGCAGAGAATCTAATGTGCGGTTACGTGCACCTTGATGCATGTCGCCATGCAAAGCGGCAGCAGCAAAACCGGCGATGTTTAAACGATCAGCAATGGTATCTGCATCACGTTTAGTCGCAGTAAAGATAACAGCCTGATCAACCGTTTCGTCACGCAACAAATGGTCGAGCAAACGATTTTTGTGAGACATGTCATCAACAAAGTGGACTTTTTGCTTGATGTTCTCATGCTTACTTGCAGAGCCAGCGATCTGAATGACCATAGGATCTTTAGTGATACGGCGTGCCATGTTACCGACTACGCCATCCAATGTTGCAGAGAACAACATGGTTTGACGTGTTGCTGGTGTTGCTGCAACGATTTTTTCGATGTCGTCAATAAAGCCCATATCCAACATGCGATCGGCTTCGTCTAATACCAAAATTTCTAATTCGGAGAAATCAATTTTGCCGGATTCCATATGGTCGATCAGACGACCTGGAGTAGCGACCAGAATTTCTGGGTTGCGGGATAATAATTGCATCTGCTTTGGATAAGGCATGCCACCCAAAATCGACACTGCTTTAACGCGCTTCATATAGGCGCAGTATTTGTCAGTTGCTGTCGTTACTTGCAGAGCCAATTCACGTGTCGGTGTCAGTACCAACATTTTTGGTTTTGCAGCAACAAAGCGCGGGCGATCACCGCGTGCACGTGCTGATTGTTGCGCTTGGTTTGGCGTTTTGCCGGCCGCTTCTAAGTCGGTTTCTGCTGCACTTGCAAACTTGTGCAAGGCTGGCAACATGAAGGCGGCAGTTTTGCCTGAACCAGTTTGTGAAGATACCAACAAATCACGACCACTAATCGCAGCAGGAACAGCTTGTTCCTGAACGCTTGTAGGTTTTGTATAACCAGCGTCAGTCAGGGCGCGGATAACGGACGTGTGTAGGCCTAATGCTTCAAAAGTCATTCTAATCTTTCGTTAAAAATCAGCGCAGTGCAAATACAATGCGCGTAAAAAAGCAACGCTAACCAAACGAAATGAACAAAGAATACCAAGAAGGAAACGATGAAATTTCGGCACAAAAAGCTTTGCGCCGGGATGATGTCCAAAAGGTCGTACTGGACATGCAGGGCGGGAGGGCTTTTACATCGCATCATTTGTGATGTCACAAATGTGCAGGGTTTGCGGTGCTGCAAATTAATATTTAGTACACTGAAACTTGTGCTGCAGTGCAAAAACGCGATAATACAGTATTTCTGTAGAAAAAGCACGGATTTGTGATTGAAGGCAATGAATAAATCCAATTTGTCAGATTAACCGTATTATTTTCCGCAGCTGGATTTCCATTGCGGCATTAAATTGCCATTTGCGTGAAATTGATAACGCTGCTCTTGCCAGCCAAGTGCATACATCGCAAGCACTTGGTCGTAATAGGCGTC
Organism: Undibacterium sp. GrIS 1.2; assembly: GCF_040544435.1. Lineage (NCBI taxonomy): Bacteria > Pseudomonadati > Pseudomonadota > Betaproteobacteria > Burkholderiales > Oxalobacteraceae > Undibacterium > Undibacterium sp. GrIS 1.2. Next base: position 14,265 of record NZ_JBEONP010000021.1, on the reverse strand, counting down.
TGGCTTTATGAGTAAAGCAGAAATCCTCAGGTTTTGTTCTTCCCATGCTTTTTTATAACCGATAGTTTTTAAAAACGGTAGCATCGCAGCCGAGAATCCGGTGGAGCCGGGTTTGTTGATTTCTCCGGTGCTCACGTTAATAAATTCTGGCGGAAACGCTTTGTTCTCCACCAGGCTTGCCATAGGTTTGAGCGCTGTAAGAAGCGCTTTTTTATATGATTCCTTCTCTGGCAACATACCTGCCCATAAATAGACACGGATCGCATTGTAGCCGCCGTTACCTTTTTCCTGACCTTGGCTATCGATAACATATCCTTTCGCGCTGTCATAAATAATCCAGTCCGGGCTATAACCTTTGGGTGACGCACCGATAATGATTTGCGCCGAGGAATGCAATAACTTTTCCCAGCGTTCATCCTGACCATTATTGGCAAACCAGCGCATGACTTGGATTGGTGTGTAGCTAGGGTTGAGCTTCCAGCTGCTTGTTGTCGGCGTAAACCCCGATGGTGCTGGCAATAGACTCAGTCCTAGCTTTGGCAGGTCTGCGGTTTCTTCTCGCAGAATACGTTTACCGATTAATGTTGATAATGCCGTGTATCGTTTGTCATTCCAGAGAGTGCCTGCTTGACCCAAGGTATAGGCGAGCCAGAGATCGGCATCTGATGCAGAATTCTGATCAATTACACCCCAACTACCATCGTCTTTTTTACCCCAATACCAGGCCGGTAAACGCGCGGTAAGATCGCCGCCGGCCAGGTTTGCTTCTGTCCATCTTAATAAGAAATCAAAGCTCTTCTTATCATTAGCGACCAGGGCAAAAAATAGTCCATAAGCTTGCCCTTCGGAGGAACTATGAAAGCGCGGTGTGCTGGCATCAACGACCCGTCCGCCTTCATTAATAAAATTCTTCTTGAACGTCTCCCAAGCTGGCCAATTTCTAAACTCAGTCGAGTTTTTTTCACAATTACTGGCGGCGATTGCTGTCTTTGGCAAGAATGAAATGAATAAAACCAATAAACTAAAACTGCTAATAGCGAATAGCAATCGTAGCAAGCGAGCAAAAATTTTTTCACAAGTGTTGTGTGGTACGACCAATGCTTGATTGGGCTTGGCGCTCTTCGTGCCAAATTGAGGGGCTGGTACGGCAGTCATAGTCTTGTTTCAGGAAATTGCTTGGTCTGGTAGCATGCGTATGCATTTGTTGGCATTTAACCTCTAGTCGAACTTACGTAAAACGACTTACGCAAATCGGCTTACGCAAAATTTTCCCAGCTGCAATGCAAAGTCTAGCCGAACTAAAGTACTGTCTTCGCTGCTAAGTCTTGTTGGGATATTTTTTCGTAAGTTATACCTAGTTTATATTGAAAGAGTCTGAAAATGAAAATCTTCCCTAGCTTTTTTACGGCGATATTTTTTACCCTCACCAGCTCGGTCGCACAGGTCGCTAACGCCGATACGATTACAGTTGCAGTTGCTGCCAATGTGCAGTACGTCTTTGATGATTTGAAATCTGAATTTAAAAAAGAAACAGGACACGATGTTCAGGGCACTTTTAATTCTTCCGGTAAGTTCGTCACGCAGATCATGAATGGTGCGCCGTTTGATGTGTTTTTATCTGCCGATATGGAGTTTCCTGAGAAATTATATAAAGCAGGTTTTAGCGTTGTGCCACCTAAAGTGTATGCCAACGGAGCCTTAGTCTTATGGACGATGAAGGATGTCGATCTGGGTGATTGGCAAGCGCTGTTAAGCAGTAAAGCGATTGATAAAATTGCGGTGGCCAATCCTAAGACTGCACCCTATGGTCGTGAGACGATGAATACGCTGCAATATTACAAACTGACTACGTCTTTGCAGCCCAAGTTGGTATTTGGCGAGAGTATTTCGCAGACCAACCAATATATACAGTCGCGTGCCGCTGACATTGGATTTACGGCCAAGTCGGTAGTGCTGTCGCCAGAAATGAAAGGCCAGGGCAAATGGATAGACGTGCCCAGCGCAAGTTATCAGCCGATCGCGCAAGGTGCGGTAATTCTTAAATACGGCAAAGACAATCATGCAAAAGTATCGCAACAATTTTTTGATTTTATCTATTCCGCCAAAGCACGCGCCATTTTTGAACGTTATGGTTATTTGCTTCCATGAATAAACTTCCCGGGCAGATCATCGCTATTGAAGCATATGGCAGCGTTGCGATAGTCGATGTGCAGGTTGGCGCACATCAGTTTACTGCGACCTTATTGGGTGCTACAGATCACCTTGAGGCATGGAAAACCGGGCAAGTTGTGAGCTTGCTATTTAAAGAAACCGAAGTCGCTTTAGCGAAAAATTTATCAGGCCAGATCAGTTTGCGTAACCGTATGGCCTCTACCATTACCGCTATCGAGTATGGCCAGTTGTTGACGCGTGTCTTGATAAATATGGATGGCTTTGAGCTAAGCTCAGTGATCACAACAAGATCGGCGCGCAGTTTGGCATTCGCAGTCGGTGATCAGGTCGAGGGTCTGGTTAAATCAAACGAGATGAGTTTATTCGTCGGGGATGTTTTATGAATTGGTTTGAATCTATGCCAGATTTGCAACCGCTCTGGTTGACTTTTCGACTGGCAGGATTGACGACTTGTATTTTGCTGGTAATCGGCATTCCGCTAGCGTTTTGGTTGGCGTACACCCCTAACCGTTTTAAACCCGTATTAGAAACCTTGGTTAGTATGCCCTTGGTCTTGCCGCCCTCGGTATTGGGATTTTATTTGTTGCTGGCGTTTAGTCCGCAGAATGCATTTGGTCATTGGCTGGAAATCGCGCTAGGGTGGAAACTGGTATTTAGTTTCGCTGGCTTAGTTGTTGGTTCGGTGATTTTTAGCTTGCCATTTATGGTGCATCCTTTGCAGTCTGGCTTACAAAACTTACCTATATCGCTGATCGAAGCATCGCGTACTTTGGGTAAGTCTGATCTGTATAGTCTGTTTCGTGTTTTGTTACCGAATTGTCGTTCAGCGCTGCTGTCCGGCATCGTTTTAAGCTTTGCTCATACCGTAGGTGAGTTTGGTGTGGTCTTAATGATAGGCGGGAATATTCCTGGTTTGACCAAGGTTGCCTCCATCGCTATTTATGATGAGGTTGAAAGCTTAAATTATGCAGCGGCACATTTCTACGCGATGATTTTATTCGTCATTAGCTTTGCGATTTTGTTACTCGTCTATGTCAATAACAAAAGAATGTTGAAGATGCTGTGATGATTAACATCAACCTACAAAAGCAGTTGCACAGCGCTAATGGTCACATGCAGCTGGATGTAAATATCGACATCAAGCGCGGTGATTTAGTCAGTCTGTTCGGCGTATCCGGGGCGGGCAAAACTACCTTATTGCGGATGCTGGCGGGACTGACTGTGCCCGATAGCGGTAGCCTGATTGTGGACGGCGTAACTTGGTTTGACTCGAGTAAAAAAATATGTCTGCTACCGCAGCAGCGGGAGATTGGTTTTGTTTTCCAGGACTATGCTTTATTTCCCAATCTGAGTGTGCGTGCTAATGTTGCTTATGCTGTAACGACGCAGCAAGCAGCCTGGGTTGATCAGTTATTAGCGATGACCGGTTTGACAGAATTACAGGATAGATTACCTGGTATTTTGTCTGGCGGCCAGAAGCAACGCGTTGCCCTGGCGCGTGCCTTAGCGAGAAAGCCCAAACTATTATTACTAGATGAGCCTTTATCCGCCTTAGATGTTGATATGCGCGCTCAATTGCAGGATGAGCTTGCGACCCTGCATCATCAGTCGGGCTTGACGACCATTTTGGTCAGCCATGACATGGGCGAAGTATTTAAATTGGCACAACAAGTACACGTGATAGAGCAGGGGACGGTAAAGCAATCAGGCTCGCCAGCGCAAGTATTTTTACAGCAGCGGGTGCCGGGACAATTGAATTTGCGCGCTCAGGTATTGGCGATACGCAAAGAAGAAGTAGTGTTTGTTTTGTCGCTGCTGGTTGGTCAGGACATTGTCGAAATCATTGCCTCACAAGATGAGGTAGATGGTTTGAAGACCGGTGATACGATCTTTATTTCGACCAAGGCATTCAGTCCACTCATTTTCAAATAAAAAAGGGAGCAGGCGCATTGACTGTGCCTTTGCTCCCTTGTTTTTAGCTGGAATGCTTATTCAGTGGTGATGCCCATTACATGCGAAAAGCCACCGTCAACATACGTAATTTCGCCAGTAATGCCAGCCGACAGATCGGATAGCAAGAAGGCTGCGGTATTGCCCACGTCGTCGATGGTCACATTACGGCGCAGGGGTGAATGTTCCGCCACAAATCCTAATAATTTACTGAAATCTTTAATACCGCTGGCGGCTAAAGTTTTGATCGGACCGGCAGAGATACCATTCACGCGGACGCCGCGCTTGCCCATCGATTCCGCCAGATAACGTACCGATGCTTCCAACGATGCTTTAGCTAAACCCATGGTGTTGTAGTTAGGAATCGCTTTGATCGCACCAAGGTAAGACAAGGTCAGCAGGGCAGCATCTTTACGCAGCATCGGTAATGCGGCTTTGGCTAGTGCAGGAAAACTGTAGGCGGAAATATCGTGGGCGATTTTGAATGACTCACGCGACAAACCATCTAAAAAATCACCTGCAATTGCTTCGCGCGGGGCAAAGCCAATTGCGTGCACCAGACCATCTAGACCATCCCATGATTTGCTTAAATCTGAAAATACTGCATTGATTTGCTCGTCGCTGCCAACGTCGCAATCAAATACCAGCGCGCTATCAAACTCTTTCGCAAATTCGGTAATCCTGTCTTTGAAACGCTCACCTTGATAAGTAAAAGCCAGCTCTGCGCCTTCACGATGACAAGCTTTGGCGATGCCATAAGCAATAGAGCGGTTTGAGAGCAAACCAGTGATCAGGATTTTTTTGCCTTGCAGAAATGCCATATTAACTCCATGGGGTAGTCCATTGTTTCTGCGGCTTACAGGCCAAAATGGATTGTGGAGGCGCATATTTATTGGACTAAGGTTATGGGAACTTCTAAAATCCATATCGAGTATCAGTTAGTAATCGATCTCGATCAATAGGTTTTAAAAAACTCCTTGGGTGTTCAGCGTTGAGATTGCCTTCGTTTTACTCGCATGCAACTGCGAACAAATTAGAGTAACTCCTCAACAGGACGGAATTGTAGATGGTAGTCGTCTAGTCGGCAAATTTTTTCACTCCTGTATCTGCCCAAAATTGGCGTTAGCTCCCACAGCAGTGAATCTGAGGTGGTATTCATCAGCTTATATACAGGTAAATATTGATACTCCCTATTAGTATATTTAATTATCCATAGAATTATTGGACAATAGGGCATATTTTATAAAAAATAGGGGGAGTATCTTTAATTTCTTCAATAAAACTTGTGCAAAACAAATGAGGTGCTAAAAACAATTGTCCGTTTTACGCAAGTTCCTACTTTCCCCCTAAGTCCGATGCAAGCAGATTGCCGAAGCGCTCAATTTAGTTTGTACACAAGTCTGCAAACTAAGCGTGTAAGCCGCGCGGGATCGCATTCAGCAAGGTCTTGGTATAAGCCTGCGTCGGATTGCGATATAGCTCATCTGAATTTGCCAGCTCCACGACTTTGCCCTTATTCATTACCATTACCTGATCTGCAATGTACTTCACGACGGCCAGATCATGGGAGATAAAGATATATGACAGGCCAAATTCTTCCTGCAAATCTTGCAGCAGGTTCAGTACTTGTGCCTGCACTGAGACATCTAGAGCGGATACCGATTCGTCGCAGATGAGTATTTCTGGCTTCATCGTCAGGCAGCGCGCGATGGCAATACGCTGGCGTTGTCCGCCGGAAAACTCGTGTGGATAGCGATGGAAGGCGATTGCTGGCAGGCCGACTTTTTCCAGCAAGGTATAGGCCATTTTTGCGCGTTCACTATCATTGGCACCTATGCTATGGATTTGCATGGGCTCCATCAAAATTTGTCCAACCGTGAAGCGTGGATTGAGCGACGCATAAGGGTTTTGGAAAATGATCTGGATACGGCGCTTGTACTGCATAAAATCTTTGTTAGACATGGATAAAATATCCTTGCCTTCAAAGATTGCCTGACCAGCCGTTGCCTGGTGCAAGCGCATCAACGTGAGGCCCACCGTTGTCTTGCCAGAACCGGATTCGCCGACGACACCCAGAGTTTTTCCGCGCGCCAGTTTGAAGGAAACATCTTCTACTGCCCGAAATTCTTTTTTGCCGAAGAAGCCTTCTCGGGTGTAAAAACTTTTACCCAAACCGCGTACATCGAGCACGATATCTTCGTCGCCGTTTAATCCACGCGGCCGCTCTTTATGTTCTATAACGATGCTGCCCGTTTTCTCGATATTGCTCATAAAATCTGCAATCACCGGTAAGCGCCATGGACGCGAATCTAGGGATGGGCGGCAATGCAGCAGCGCCTGGGTATAGGTATCCTTTGGTGCTTGGAATATCTGTTTGACATCGCCAGCTTCGCGGATTTCGCCGCTGCGCATGACGATCACTTTATCGGCAATCTCGCCAACCAATGCCAGATCATGGGTAATAAACAGCACGGACATATTGTGCTTTACCCGTAATGCCTCGATCAGATCGATGATTTGTTTTTGTATCGTGACGTCGAGCGCGGTTGTCGGCTCGTCCGCGATCAGCAATTTAGGTTCGCAGGCAATTGCCATCGCGATCATCACGCGCTGTTGCTGCCCGCCGGACATCTGGCTAGGGTAAGCGTCAATTTTATTAGCAGGGTCGGGGATGCCGACTTCTTCCAATAAGGCGATGGATCTTGCTCGCGCTTGCTTGGCGTTCATCCCCATATGTAGTTGCAAGACTTCGCCGATCTGGAAGCCGACCGTAAACACTGGATTCAACGAGGTCATGGGCTCCTGAAAAATCATGGAGATGTCTTTGCCACATAATTGGCGACGTTCTGCGAGGCTTAAATCAAGCAGGCTGCGGCCTTCAAATGTGATCTTGCTCTCTTTCGCAATACTGGAGGTATCGGGTGGTAGCAACCCCATGATTGCCAGTGAGCTGACGGATTTGCCGCTACCAGACTCACCGACCAGAGCGACGGTAGAGTTGCGCGGAATATCGAAAGAAATCCCTTTGACAGTTTCTACGCTTTCTTTTTTATTGATACGGAAAGAGACGCGCAGATTTTCAACTTTTAATAATGATTCTTGGCTCATGGTCTGTCCTTATTTCAGCTTAGGGTCGAGCGCATCGCGCAAGGCATCGGTGAACAGCGAGAAGGCTGTTACCAGCACCGCCATGGCTGCGGTCGCAGCCACTAGCTGCCACCATTTACCCAAGATTAGTTCGTTTTGTGCTTCATTGAGCATACTGCCCCATGACACCACACCGACCGGGACACCAAAACCGAGGAAACTCAAAATCACTTCAGACTTAATAAATCCGACTACCAGAATAGATACTTGCACCAGAGCCACATGACTGACATTCGGGAAGATATGAATAAACATTTTACGGAAATGTGATGCGCCAATCGCGTCTGCTGCCCAGACGTATTCACGATTTTTATGCTTCATGTATTCAGCCCGGATCAGACGGAAAGGTCCAGTCCAGCCGGTAAATGCCAGAATCAAAATGATGGTCGTCACACCTTTTTGTTGCAACACGGCGGCGACCGACAAGATCAATAGCAAGTAAGGGATAGAGGTAAAGATGCTATAGAACCAGTTAAACAGATCGTCCACACGACCACCAAAATAACCGGAGATAGCACCGAATAAGGTCCCTAGCAAAGTCGCCAGAAAAGCCGCTACCAGACCCACCACAATCGAAGTTTCTGCTCCCTTAATCGTTTTCTTAATGATGTCATGACCCCATTTATCTGCACCAAAGGGGAGGGTTGGTACCCGTTCTGCGACGACCGCTTTGCCTTTTTTCGCCAGCTCGGTATAAATTTCTTTCATCTCTGTTGCCAGAGGATCGGGAACACCGTATTCATTGACGCTAGGCGGTTGTTGATTGCCCGGCGTTTTACGCAGTTCGCGCAAAACATCCGCTAACGGATCAAGCGGGTTTTCTGGTGGTGGTGCTTCGGCTTTTGCTGCTTCAGTTTTCACGGCATCAGCGCCGATAAAACCGGGCGGTGCATAGCTCATCGCGATTTCTTGCTCCCAGTCAGAGGCGATTAAGCCACTGGCGGAGAGCACCAGCACGACTAAAAAAGCTGCCACAACGGACATGGCAATCATGGCGATTTTGTCTGCTCGTAAGCGACGCCATGCTAAGGCCCACAAACCTGGAGAAACTGTTTGATCAGTTGAGTTTTTTGAATTCATTGAATTTGTTGATATTGACGTCGACATTCTCTTTTGGCCTTATTTCAACTGAACTCGTGGATCAACCGCTTGATACAACAGATCGGCTAACAAATTAAATAACATCGTGGCTGCGGCGACGTACACCGTTACTGCTTTGATTAGCGGGAAGTCGCTACTATCTACGGCAGCAATCACCTCGCGGCCTATGCCGGGGATGGAGAAAAAGCGTTCAATCAAAAATGAGCCGACAAGTAGGGCAGGCAAATTTGACATCACATGAGTAATGATGGGAATAGAGGCGTTGCGTAACACATGCACCCATTTAATCCGGCTCTCGGATACACCTTTGGCGCGTGCTGTGCGCACATAGTCCTGGTTAACTTCGTCCAGCACAAAAGTGCGGAATAGACGCAAGCTTGGCGCGACGCTGACTGCCAGTCCTATCAAGATTGGAAGTGCGGAATACTTGAAGAGATTTTCTGCAAAGCTATTGCCCCAACCCTGCACAGGAAACAGTCCTAGCTTATAAGCAAAAAAGTATTGACCAACAATGATGTAGACCAGAATACTGATCGACATGCCAACGGTACATGCCACCATCACACTGCGGTCTGTGAGACTGCCGCGTTTGAATGCAATGCCCAGTGCCAGCGCAATCGCAAACAGCGTTTCGAGAATAGTTAATGGTACTAATACCGTCAGCGATGGTCCTAGGCGCGTAGTAATGATGGATGAGATCGCTTCACCGGTACTCCAACTGGTACCAAAATTAAAGGTCACAATTTGCTTAATGAAAATACCCAGTTGTACGTAGTAGGGCTGGTCTATCCCAAGCTGAGTACGGATGTTGGCGATCTGTGCGGCGTTCGACATTTTGCCTGCGAGGATGTAGGCGGGATCGCCGCCCACCCAATTGAATAAGAAAAACACCAGCAAAATCACTCCCAGCATAGTGGGAGCCATTTGCCATAAGCGACGCAGGATATAGGCTGTCATGGAATACTTTCTAACGATCTAAGGGAGCTTATTTATTTACTTTTTTCGACATCGAAAAACATCCACTCGCCATAAATGATGGGATGCTTTTTGTAGCCGATAACGCGTGCTTGTGCCAGCATATTTCTATAGCGTGCGAAACCCATCATTTGTGCGGTATTGACTTCCATGATGCGTGCCATCTTGTGATAAAGTGCATCGCGTTCCTCTCCGGGAGGGAGTTTCTGAGATTCTTCATATAATTTATCGTATTCAGGCAGTTTGACGCAGCCATTATTGGTGCTACCAATATTCGGGCCGTAATACAGTTGCATGAAATTATCACCGTCGGGGTAGTCAGCAATCCATGGCGAGTTGCGAGTTTGAAGCTGGCAGGTTTTTTCCGCTTTTAGCATCTCAGAGAACTGGACTAAGTCCTCTTTCATTTTGATGCCAATCGAGTCGTAGGTTTTTTTCCAGACCTCGGTTTGTAATTTGCCGACTGCTCCGGAGCGGGCTGTGTAGCGGATTTCTAGTGGCTTACCGTCGGGCAGGGTACGGAATCCATCCGGACCTTTTTTGTAGCCAAATTTATCTAGTAAAGCATTGGCTGCGGCGACGTTATATTGAATGCTATTTTTATAGTTGGCATCATATCCAACAACGCCAGGTGGAATCGGGTAATCAAGCTTGACCGCATTGCCGTTGTAAACGATGTCGATTTCTTCCTGAATATTATGTGCAAGTGCTACCGAGCGGCGTAAGGCAATTTTTTCTTTACTTAATCCGCCCCAAACCGGGTCTTGCATATTCCAGTAATAAATACTGGTTTCCGGATCTGGGATGCGTGATAACTGGACGCCCTTTTTGACTAATGCAGGTTTTAATTTGCCGTTGTCTAGTGCCTGAGGTGCCAGAGGACCCTCGAGTTCAAAGATGTCGATTTCACCGCCTTGGAAAGCTAACCAGCGCGACTGATCTTCTATCATGACATTAATTTCTATGCGTCCAATCTGCGGCATGCGCTTGCCCTTCATCGCCGCCATGATTTTTTGATCCTCAGGACTAGCTCCGCCTTTGAAGTCCCAAACATCGCCACGATAATCTGGATTGGCTAACAAAATGATTTTGGAGCCACGTACCCATTCATCCAATGCCACCATATAGGGGCCGGTGCCAACGGGGTGGCCCATAACTTGACCTTGTAAGTCCTGATATTTTTCTATTACTTCCCGCGCGACCGCCCCGGTCGGGTTGTGTGCCAAGATCAAACCAAGATTGAAGTCCGGGCGGGTAAGGTGAATGCGTAGAGTGTATTTGTCTACCAATTCCAGACCAGCGATTTTTGTATCGTAATTAAACTTGTTGGTTTTTTTGGCTTGCTCGGCCAATTCATCTAATCCAACAATTTTCCCCGATAATAACCAGGAGTGAGGTGAAGATAATTTGGGGTCCATCAATCGCTTTAGCGTGTAGATGTAATCCGCCATGGTCAATTCACGTCTTTTGCCATTGAAGGCATCATCAGGCGTAAAGTAAATCCCTTTTTTTAATTTGATGGTGTAGGTTTTTGCGTCGGCAGAAACCTCTGGCATGCTCTCCGCTGCGCGGGGGATCAGTTTGACCGGGCTTGCCAGGTAGTCATAGGAGTACAGAGTTTCAAAGATGACGTAGTTGACACCGTTTGAGTACAAGTCTTTTGCCGCGCCAGGGTCGAAGCCAGTTTCAGCTACATTGAATACCCATTTCAACACTTTGTCAGGATCTGCAGGATTAGTAGCGGCGACGGCTAGTTGTGATGAGCCGATGGAAATGAGGCTGGCAGCGAGCGCTATTTTTCTGAGATGGCGTTGATACTTTTTAAAGAAAGTGTGCATAACTGACTGGGATTTCATTATTACTGGGTCTCCTGCTTAAGTGACCGATTAGGACATTTGATACAACAGTTTTCTGACATAAATATAGGTTTCATATATAGGTTTCATATATGGGCGGCATATATCTTTTTGCCTGCCAGCATATTAACTATGATTGTGTTTAACTTGATTAACAATTCGTACTTAATGTGGTGCAACGTCAAGGTACATCCAATCTGAATGGACGATAGGATGTTTTTTAAATCCTTGTATCCAAGGTCTAATTAAATAGCTCCGCACCCTGATGGAATGCATAATCCACGGCGTGTCAGCCTCCATTTGACGACTCATTTGTGAATACAATTTATTGCGTTCTTCACTCGGCGGTAATGAGATCGCTTTTGTATAGAGTGCATCGTAGGCCGGTGACTCATAGCAAGCGTGATTGCCTTGACCAGATTTTGGTCCGTACAGTAATTGAAGGAAGTTTTCGCCATCAGGATAGTCAGCGAGCCACGCGCCGCTCCACATCACGAGTTTGCAAGCACTAGCTGCTTTTAAATTGTCTGCAAAATTGCTGACCGAAAAATCCATGTGAATGCCGAGTTGATCCATCCCGCGTTTAAATATCTCGGCCTGTACTTTATAAATATTAGCTGGCTCCATCGTTTTTTTAATGACTAATGGTGAGCCATCGGGCATCGTGCGGAAGCCGTCAGCACCGCGTTTATAGCCGAAATGGTCTAATAGTTTATTTGCTAAGGGAATATCGTAAGTCAGGCTGCTGCGGTATTTGGGATCAAAGCCCACGACATCGGGTGGAATCAGGCTTTCAGCTTTGATCGCCTGTCCCAAACGCATTTGCGCAATCTCGTCTGTGTTGCTATATGCCATCGCAATCGCACGCCGAAGGGCAATTTTTTCTTTGGTATAACCACCAACTATGGGATCACGCATGTTGAAGAAACTGAATGTCGTGCCTGCGTCAGCGACGCGCTCCATCTTCACGCCTTCTTCGATAAAAGACGCTTTTAATTTATCGCCATCCAGTACAACCGGTGCAGCGATTTGCGGCATTTTGTCGACATCGATTTGCTTATCCTGGAATGCTAGCCAGCGCGATTGTTCTTCTTCGATGATGCTGATTTCCACTTTGCCGACTTGCGGCATCTTCTTACCCTTCATGACTTTGACTATTTGATCGTCCCAGTCTGAACCAGAGGATTTGAAGTCCCAGACATAACCGCGGTATTCAGGGTTTGCGCTCAGAAATATTTTGCTACGCGGCAGATATTTCTCCAGCATATAAGGACCGGTACCGACTGGATGCATGCCAGTTTGATTGCCATAACTTTCAATCACTTCCCTTGCCACACCGCACCAAGGCCCGAGTAGGCGACTACATATAAGAAGTTATAGTCAGTTTTTTTCAGTTCAATGCGCAACGTGTATTTATCAATTGCCCTTAGTCCGGCAACTGGCATGTCGTAGTCAAATTTGTTAGTTTTCTTCGCTCTCGCCTGAACTTCATCCATGCCCACAATTTTGCCATCAATGAAACTGGCGTGAGGCGACCGATTAGCTGGATCAAGTATGCGTTTAAAGCTGTAGACATAGTCTTGCGCAATTAACTCATGCTTTTTACCTTTGAACGCCTCATCCGGTGAGAAGCAAATACCAGGAATGATTTTGAAGATAAATACCTTACCCTCATCACTTACCTCCGGCATTGCCTCAACCGTCTTCGGTACTAACTTAGCTGGACGTGCCAAATAGTCATAACCAAGTAGTGGTTCAAAAATCGCATCAGCTACCCAACCAGAATAATGATTTTGTGTTTTTGCCATATCAAAACCATCATCTGCACCCTCGAAAGCTTGCCGCACAATTTTATTGGGATCTGCTGGGTTGCTCGCTGATGCTGGTGTAACCCCGGTTGCGTAGCTCAAAGAAATTAATCCGATGAGGCCAAGTACATGCAGTTTTGATTTGAATTGATACAGCATCTTGCAACACCTCTTGATTAATTGGTTGTGGCTCTTTTACTGCAACGGGCATTTATTATGAACATGGCTCTAATATGCCGGCTTTGATGCTGCGATCCTGATACTTCGTACGCTATTTTGAGGTGTTATGTAATAGACGTGATGGAGGAGCATCAATACTTAGAACCTAAAAAAGCCGTAACCATAGCGTAAGTCACGGCGATGTGACACATGCTGTAAAAATATTTATCTTATTTTTCCGCACTAAAAAAGCGCGATTTAAACAGAAATATTAAAAACACATCACATTAGAGAGCCGTTGACTAAGTTTTGATGTTGTTCTGCACCAAAATGAATATTTGAGCGCGCGCAATATACAACTGATTATCGAGTGTTTTAAGCGAGAAAAAAAATTTTATTCTGATTGTTTGTGCACAGCAAAATAAAAACGACTTCTATTAAAATTCTACTATCTACGCACCAAATTTTTGCTGCACAGCACAAATTAAATGCATAGCTAAAGTCGAGATTTAGCTATGAAAAGTGGCCTGTTGTTTTTTAGGGAAATCAAAAAAATCGAGTATTGACAGGCCAAGCTTAGAAGTGGTTCCATGCGCCATCAGAAATTTTTTGATTCTTTCATTTTCACTTTTTAGGTAAAAACACAGCTTTTTTTACATATTGATAAGCCGTAAATGCTTTCTTATGAATCAATAGCTGATTAGATTTGATATGGCGCGTATTTTGCTAAGCATTTAAATCTAAATAAAGGAAAAGCGTAACAATTTCCTGGAGGTTTGTTTTGTTCTATTTGCTTAAAATAAGATGAAAGAAAGGGTACGCAAACGGTTGCTTGATCATATAATGCATTTTTTTAGTAAAAATATGCTGCATAAAATTAAGTAATATTGTTCTGTCAGGACTGCGTAAATTGTATTTTTTTATGGTTCTTTTAGATTGATGTTTATTCATCTACTTGGGTCGATTAGCAACAAATAATATGTTGCGGTATTCGGAGGATGTTAGGTATGGATTTTTCAAATCACCAGCAAGAGCCGGGCAAGAAGGTGTTCGGGATAGGGCTGGTAATCGCATTTCACATATTGCTCGTGTATGCC
>NZ_JBEONP010000020.1:0-90617 GCF_040544435.1 Undibacterium sp. GrIS 1.2 | reverse complement strand
CGCTTTTGATGGGAGCTGCGACCTTTTTTTGTTTAGCTTGCGTCGCCAGTAATAGAGGCAATCGGCTGATATCCCATGCGCTCTTGCATAGGCCGGCACTGAACCACCTTCAAGCGCCAATCTTTCGACATGCCTTACCCAGTATTGCTTTTCCATTTCCACTCCATCTCATTATTGAAATCGTGAGCTTGAAGGATTTAGATTTGACTTGATAGTCTGGGGTTTATGGAGCGCTTACCAATAACCAGCTACAAGCCCTAGAAGCCCACAACAAATTATTTATCGGCGCCGGCACCGTGCGCACCTTATCGCCAGGAACCCGCTTCACCCTCAATGGACAAAGCGCCGCTGAATGGGACCAAAGCGACGATGACCGCAACTTCGTCATCCTCAGAGTCGTCCACCAAGCCCACAACAACCTCAGCGCCGACCTGCAAGCCCATGTCGCCCAAAGTCTCGGCTTGCCACACCAGGATATTGATATCGACACCGATGTAGATGCTGATACTGACACCCATATCCATACCCTAAGTCTCTTCCATAATCTCACCAACGCAGATCAGCAAAAAGGCGAGCGTGCTCTCTACCGCAACCGGTTTGACGCCATCCGCAGCAAAATACCGTACCGCCCGCTAGGCACCGACGCCCATGGCAAACGCCTGCACCCCAAGCCCACCGTACAAGGCCAGCAAACCGCCATTGTCGTAGGCCCCCAAGGCGAGGTTATCCATACCGACCGTGACCATCGCATCAAAGTCCAGTTTCACTGGATGCGTGGCGGTAGTAATGGAAGCAACAGTCACAGCCGACTCCAGCACCCCAATCCCGACGGACACACCGGCGCCCCCGCCAATGACCACTCAGGTACCTGGGTCAGAGTCGCCGCCACGCTCGCCCCCGTCGCTGGCGCCAACTGGGGCAGTCACACCATCCCCCGGATTGGACAAGAAGTCCTGATTGATTTTATTGAAGGCGATATTGACCGCCCACTAGTGATCGGCACGCTTTATAACGGCCAAGGCCAGGCCGACGCCCAATACAACCAACAAGCCCAAGGCACAGGCAGCGCCACCGGCAACGCCCCCGCCTGGTTCCCTGGACAAACTGACGACGGTAGTAATGGTCACGCCCACCCGGCAGCACTCTCCGGCATTAAAACCCAAGCCATGAGCGCCAGCCAACAAGGCACAGGCAGCTATAACCAGCTCGTCTTCGACGACAGCCCCAATGAGAGCAGAACCAGCCTGCAAAGTCACGCCAATCCTCATGAAGGCAGCAGCGAACTCAACCTCGGACATCTGCGTCACCAGACCGACAACCAACGGCTAGGCAAAGTCGGCTTCGGAGCAGAGCTCAAGACCCAGCACAGCGTAGCCGTCAGAGCAGGGCAAGGTCTGCTGATCAGCGCCGACGCCAGAACCAACGCCAGCGGCAGCCAGCTCGACTGCAAAGAAGCCCAAGCTCAGCTAGATAGCAGCCACACCCTGCAACAAAGCCTCGCCCAGACCGCGCAGCAGCACAACGCCAAGCTCAAGGATGACAAACAACAAGACGAACCCGCACCGGAAAAACTCCCCGCCATCCAACAACAAGCCAACACCCTCAAAGTTCTTCAAGCGACGGAGGGCAGTAGCGATAGTAACGCAAACAACGGCGGCCAAGGCAAAGTCACCGCCTACAGCGAACCCCACCTGCAACTCAGCAGCCCCGCTGGCACCCCATATGGTCCGTACAATATTGAAACGTTTCGTGGAGATCCTTATCGTGTTTATAGATACTTTGTTTTGCCAAGCGCTGGAGACTGCAAATAATGAAAATTTTTAGATTCGCTCCATTTTTTATAGTACTTTTTTCAAACGTGTTTAATTCTACATACGCTTATGAAGAAGAGGATGCTGTCCCAATCACGGTCGCTGTATATGCTGATGATGGAAGTATTCAAAAAGTGGCACTCAAAGTAAATGGAAGACATGTAGAGATCAAAACTACTTTAGTAAATGAGACGAGTATAAAAAAAAGACTTGGATTTTTCGCATACACACCATTTTTTGAGCAACTTGGAGTTGCTGAGGAACATGCAGATAAGACTTTTAGTGACATCAAAATCATCTCAGACGGGAAAGCAATTACCCCAATAGCTTATAGGCGTGGATTTTTTCTTGGAAAAGATATCACTAATGAATTGTCTAGAGCTGGAATAAGTCCATTGCCTGACTTAGACGTTAGTGAAAAAAAATTAGCTTTAGTGACTAACCAGCAAGGTTTTCGGCTAAAGGCATGGCAGGGATATGTGTCCTACTCTTGGGCCAATAACTTGCTTCCAAAATCGAATATGGTTTCTGTTGTCGAATATCAGGCATTACCACAATTTGGTCGGGATGATATTACGTCCGATCGATTCAACAGACATGTATTACAACATTGTGGTAATCCTGACGATATGAGGAAATATCTACGACAACTTAACGGTTCTTCAGATGAACTAATGTTTGAGCAGTTTGAGATACCACTTAAGTTTTTCAAGGATCGTCAAATTTCAATTGATATCTCTCAGCCTAAGCAAAATTGGTTAGGCGCCTATCCGATGATTTCCCTTACTTGTGGAGTATCTGAAAAAGTTGGAGACAATTTAAACTTTCAAGGTATGAGAAAAAATTCTGAAAGCTTGATTTCCATTTTAGTATTTTCAAGGTTGGGTGGTGCGATAGAGGAGTTAACTAAATGACGACTACCAGTAAACCTGTATTGAAAAAAACAGCAGACCTTACTCCGGTATCAGATAAAAAGGGAATCGAAATTTTTATTTGTGATCCTGGATGGTTTGATAAAAAACAGAGCTTTAAAATTACAAATGCTCCGACAAGAACATCATCTTTGGACTTGTTTGGTGAGGATTTAAATTTTGTTGCCCGCGTACTTTATGCCGAATCGTCGGGATCCGCTCAAGTCCAAGATAAGGCTGAGCGCTCCAAAGAAAAGGAAGCAATTCTTAATGTTAAACATTTTCGATTAAATAGAGCAGGTTATCCCAATAGAATAAAAGCAAAAACGTTTACTGAAGTTTGTAAAGCACCCAACCAATTTGAATCTGTATATGCATCTTCTAACAAATTTTCCGGATCAGAGACAGCGACTTATCCTAATTTAAAAAAACCAGAATGTGCCGATTTAGCCGAGGCTATTCAAGCCGTAAAACAATTTATTTCATCCGGCCCTAATTCTGAATATATTTACGATAATTTTCGAGGGGGTAAAGGGTCGCATGGAAAAACAATTGGATTGACTAGATTTTGGTTATCAGATGAAGGAAAGAAAATGTATGAAAAAGATGAATAAATTCCTGACTGCCTTGATATTAATTATTTTGCCGATCATAGATATAAATACCCTAGCGGTCGCTCAGGAAACTGAGACGGCTATCTCAGGTACCAAGCAAGTATTTAGATTTGAAGATTATCCCGTTAGTGTTGAACAAGTTAGCGTAGTTAAAAAGCCGATCCTATCTACGAGACTTGCAAAACAATACAAGACTGCTATTACAACAGCGATGGAGCAGCCTGTTAACTTTGCAGGGTATTATCGTGTTGTTACTTGGGGTTGTGGTACTGATTGCAGAGGTTTTGCGATCATTAATAAGCTCACAGGAAAAACCTATACTTTACCTGGGGTTGAGTATGTTGCTGGAGTGATGGGTAATGATGAAGAGCGTTTGGAATACAAAGAAAATAGCCGACTATTTGTTATCACTGGTAGTAAAAATGATAAAAAGGAAGGTAAGTTTTATTATCTTTGGAGCAAAGAAGAGCTTAAACTACTAGCGACATTTCTATTGGAAAAACAAGATTTTTCCGACTAAATTAGTGTTGTCATTTGATTAGCTGAAAGTTCCTCTTTTTCCATATGTATCGCTTTAGATTGAACACAATAGACAAGACTTGACTTCAATCAATTTAAAAATAATAACTTCTCCCCAAAGAACTAAGGTTCCGTAAAAATACAAAGTTGAATGGAGTCGACGATTAGTTATTAGATGACTTTAATTTTTTGTGAAGCTTACTGATGCCGTGCCAGACGCCGAAGGCGACTACTGGTGCCATGACGCCGTTGAGGATGTCGGGGTTGATTGGTAGATTGGCGGCTTTGAGTGCTTTGCTGATGTAGCCGATTAAGCCGATAAGATAATAGCTGAGGGCGACGACTGATAATCCTTCTACCGCTTGTTGTACTCGTAATTGTTGAGCTGAGCGGGCATTGAGTGAGTTCAGGATTTGCGAGTTTTGTCTTTCTTGTTCTATGCTGACGCGGGTGCGTAGCAGGTCGTTACTGCGTGCAATGCGTGTTGCTAAGGTTTCCTGGCGTTGGGTGACTGAGGTGCAGGTATTCATCGCTGGGGTCAGGCGCCTTCCCATAAATTCGGCGAGCATAGGGATGCCTTCTATGCGTCCCTCCCGTAGCTCTTGTATGCGTGATTGCACCAGGTTGAAATACGCTTGTGAGGCAGAAAAGCGGTAGCCATTATTGACGGATAACTTTTCTATTCGTGCGGCGATGCCGGTTATTCTGCGTAAGAGATTTTCTTCTGCATAGCCATTGTCGTCTGGTGATCGGTTACTGTTTATATCCTGATCACTTTGTTCCATAGCGACGATGAGTGTAGCTAGATCTTTTTCTATCGCGGTGAGTTGGGGTTGTGTGGCTTCTGCTTGTGGCAGTGCCAGCAGTGCCATAGTGCGATAGGTTTCAATTTCCAGTAAACGTCCGATTAAGCGTCCGGCCTGAAATTCTTTCAGGTCAATATCGTGGACGACAAAACGACTGAAGCCATCTGGTTGAATCAGAAAATCTGTCCAGACTACGCCGCCGTTGCCTGCGTGGCTGCCGACTAACATATCACCTTCAAAGACATAGCGCATATCGCTTATTTCTGTTGCGGCACGCAGTAAGCTTTTATTCAGGACGACATGCGCTGCGACGATGATTTTTCCTTGTAGTCCGGCCAGCCATTCTTGCGGCACATGCCGCAGTGGTAAATGTTGAAACGCTTGTTGCCAATCAATCCGGTCGGTTCGTCGTTCGACAAAGGTATAAGTGGCAAATTCGGTATGAAATTCCCATTTCAATCGAAAGCGTCCGAAGTCATGAAAGAAATACCTCGCTTGTGAATGGGGACCGGGCACGCCGTAGTGCAGACAAAGCTCTTGCAAGATTCGATGTTGCTGTGCGCGAGGGTTGAGATTGGTCGCATGTGCAGGTTCGATGTAGAGAGCAAAATGCGTTAAGTTTTCTGGTGTTTCTAATTGCAGAAAAGGGCGGGAATGGATTTCTGCTGAAAGTGGAACGCGCAAAGGATGGTTGAGTTTGGAGTAGTCCACCATGTGAGGTAAGTGTCAGGCATACGACCTCCAGTTACTTTGATCTGATGGAACTCTGGGATGGAACTTAAAACTAATTTATACGAGTAGACGTACGCATAAAAGCATGTTTAGGATGACGTACAGGTAAGAATATGCTGCAGTGCAGTATAGGTGTCGCTACACATAACTCCAATAAATAAAATGTATGAACATCATGTACTTGATGAATAATGCCGGTGTTGGTATTTTTATCATCGTGATAATAAACAAGGACTTACGCAAAAATGTTCAAGCAGGGTGTAGCGACGACGACAGTACTCTAGTACGGCTAGGCGCAGCAACATAGCTGGGGTATTTTTGCGTAAGCTCTTTAACAAAAATCTCTGCTGCCAGTTTGTAAAGTACCTAATAGATACGACATATCCACCAAACGTTTTGCGATCAGATGACGTACATCACCTTCGCATTGCCAGATGCCATACACGCCAAGTAATGGCGCATTTAAGACTTCTTGCCGCTGTTGCTCTACCAGACTTGGCCAGATGATGACATTCACTGGGCCGGTCTCATCTTCTATCGTGATAAATAACACGCCATTGGCAGTGCCGGGACGTTGACGTACTGTGACGATACCGCAACCACGGGCAAATTGACCTTGCTGAAATGTATTAAGCATCTCTGCTGGCAAAAATCGTTTGGCTAGTAATTGTGGGCGGATGAGGGCAACTGGATGGCGTTGTAATGTCAAACCCATGGCGTGATAATCACTGGCGATTTCTTGTCCTTCTGTTGGCGTTGTCAGGATAGGTATTTGTTCTTGTACGCTGACGACACGAAGTAAATCTTTATCCGCTACGGCACCTATGGCTTGCCATAGCGCCTGACGTCTGTGGCCTGCCAAGGCAACTAAGGTATTGCCTGCTGCCAGGACTTGCAGATCATGGCGAGATAATTGAGCGCGGCGTGCCAGGTCGTTAATATCACTAAAAGCGAGTTGCTTACGTGCTTGTGTAATGCGCTCTGCTGTTTGCTCCGATAAGCCCGATAGTAGTGACATACCCAGCCTTACTGCTGGATGCTTGCCATCATTTTTTTCTAAGCTGGAGTTCCATTCGCTGAAGCGAATATCGATGTTCAACACGACGACTTGATGTCGCTTAGCATCCTGGATTAATTGTGATGGAGAATAAAATCCCATAGGCTGGGAGTTTAACAAGGCGCATAAAAATACCGCTGGCTCATGACACTTTATCCAGCTACTGGCATAGGCTAATAAGGCGAAGCTTGTGGAGTGACTTTCTGGAAAGCCGTATTCACCAAAACCCAACATTTGTTGAAAAATACCCTCCGCAAACTCCGCTTTATAACCGCGCCTGATCATCGTGTTGACGATACGATCGTGATAATGATCCAACCCCCCTTTACGCTTCCATGCTGCCATGGCACGGCGTAATTCATCAGCCTCACCTGGAGAAAATTCAGCCGCGATCACGGCGATTTGCATGACTTGTTCCTGAAAAATCGGGATGCCTAAAGTACGTCCTAATGCCTCTCGGATTTCTTCATTGGGATAAGTGACTGCTTCTTTATTTTGTCGGCGTTGCAAATAGGGATGTACCATGCCGCCTTGAATCGGACCGGGTCGCACAATCGCGACTTGCACCACAAGATCGTAAAATTCTTTGGGCCGCAGACGCGGCAGCATGCTCATTTGTGCCCGCGACTCAATTTGGAATACGCCTATCGTATCGGCCTTACAAATCATTTGATATGTGAGCGGATCTTCACGTGGAATATCCTGCAAGCGTGATGGTCTGCCGGGTAATGTCGCCATTAAAGCCAACGCTCTTTTTAATGCAGAGAGCATGCCTAAAGCTAATACATCCACTTTGAGCAGACCTAAAGATTCCAAATCATCTTTATCCCATTCAATCACGCAACGGTCTTTCATGGAGGCGTTTTCTATAGGAACTAGCCGCGATAATTTGTCACGTGCAATGACGAAGCCACCGGTATGCTGCGATAGATGGCGTGGAAAGCCACGTAGTTGGCTGGCCAGGCTTGCCCATTGCTGTGCCAGTGCGCCTTCAGGATCAAGTCCGCTTTCAGCAAAACGTAAGAGCAGATCCTGTTTGCTATCAAACCAGCGATGTGATTTGGCGACGGTATCTACTAGCTCCAAATCTACTCCTAAAGCCTTACCAACATCGCGCAGTGCACCACGGGATCGAAATGTATGTACTGCTGCAGCTAAAGCGGCGCGGTTTCTACCATATTTGTTATAGATGTATTGGATCACCTCTTCACGTCGCTGATGCTCAAAATCGACATCAATATCAGGCGGTTCATTTCTTTCCTTTGAAAGAAAACGCTCAAACAACATGGTGCTGCTTTCAGGATCGACTTCCGTAATATGCAGGCAATAGCAGACGACAGAATTTGCTGCTGAACCACGACCCTGGCATAAGATGCCAATTGAGCGCGCATATTTAACGATATCGTAGACAGTTAAAAAATAAGGCTCATAGGCGAGGTCGTTAATCAGATGAAGCTCATAGTCGATACGATCTGCGACCTTTTTTGAGATCCCGTTGGGAAAGCGCTGTGCTGCTCCATACGCTACTTCTTGTTTTAGATAGGCCGCAGGTGTGTAGCCTTTGGGGACTAATTCATCGGGATATTCATAACGCAATTCATCTAAGGAGAATTGGCAGAGTGAGGCGATTTGGATCGTTTCTGCTAATGCCGTTGCTGGATAAATATTTGCCAGACGTAGTCGTGAACGTAAATGCTGTTCTGCGTTGGGCGCCAGATCATA
The DNA here is from genome assembly GCF_040544435.1 of Undibacterium sp. GrIS 1.2. Taxonomy (NCBI): domain Bacteria; kingdom Pseudomonadati; phylum Pseudomonadota; class Betaproteobacteria; order Burkholderiales; family Oxalobacteraceae; genus Undibacterium; species Undibacterium sp. GrIS 1.2. The sequence goes on along the minus strand of NZ_JBEONP010000020.1, from coordinate 82,445 downwards.
ACCACATTCTGCAACCGAGCGTTTAAGCCGGATCGCGGTTAGCACATCTTGCAGTGGCTTACGTGAGCGCACATGCATACAGATATTGCCAGTTGCTACTACAGGGACGCCATATTGATTGGCGAGAGCGACGATTGTTTTACGATGTTGCTCGTCCATCGCATGATAGAGCAAAGTCAGACTAATCCAGGCGCGTTGAGGGAAATGTGTCTTCATCCAGAGCAGTTGTTTTGTCAGAATAGCTGAGTCGGCGGGATAGTCTGGAACCAGAATCAGCAGACAATCGGGGAGACCTTTCAGATGTGCATAGTCGATCGGAGGATGACTAAAATCCTCTGGGGTTATCAGATAACTGCCCTTGGTAGTACGCGTTCTTGCCAGTGTGATGAGTTCAGATAAATTGCCATAACCTTGCCGATTTTTTGCCAGAGCTATCAGGGAAGGCGGTGGCATAGATTCCTGCTTGTGCGTTTGAGTGTCCGTTTGGAACTCAGCCTGAATCGTCGTAGGATTGTTAGCAGCGCTTTTCATCAAAAAATCAGGAAGCTCAACCGTGCCAGAGAGTTTGAAATAACTACCGACAATCAGAGGCAGCGTGGTTTTTTTCGCCGCGACATGTGCGCGTACAACACCGGCTAATGAGCATTCATCCGTGACTGCTAAAGCGGAATAATTGAGTTGTGCAGCGCGTGTTGCCAACTCTTCTGCATGGGAAGCACCCTGTAGAAAACTGAAGTTGGACTGACAAAACAGCTCGGCATATTCCGGTAGTGCATAAGGCAGTGATAATTGCGTAGACACTGGAGGTGATGTTGGCGGCAATAAGGGTGGATTTGTCATGATGGATCAGCCAAAGACACCATGTACAAACCAGCTGGCATTGGTATCAGTTTGCTCATTTTGCCGTTCACCCAGCCGTTCTCGATAAATCCAATAGCGTACATGCGCTGGATTTTCTGCTACGAAGTAATCACGTGTTACTAACTGCCCATTCCACCAGCCAGCTTCTATTCTTTCTGCACTTGTCAGTAGTTTGAGTGGCGCCTGGTAATAAGGTCTGTGTTGCCGTATTTCGATAGCGATCGCTTTTTCTAATAGCCACATAGGGCGGGATGCCTGTAGGGGTGGTTGCTGTTGTTGACATTGCTTTTCTGTTGCCTGCTGGTGAATCACCGATGTCCAGTGATTTGCTATTTCAGGCCGGTGATCGGCTTGTGGTGCGGCCTGCAAAACCTGATTGTCACCCAAACGTGCTACCAGCAATTCCAGTAAGCGATGGTGATTTTCGGCGTAGGCTTTGGGTTCCGGGAACAGTGTCGCATTGGGGACATGCATTGCTTGAACCTGGCTGGCATCCAAGCTGACGGCGATGACGGGCGCCTCAAGCTTCACTTGTGCCAGACGTTCTTTGAGTAAGCGTACCAGGTGATCTTCGCGCCAGACTGGTTCGGCTAACAGAATACTTAACAGAGTGGGCGCAATAGCTTGCCGGCCACGTTCATGTTCTAGTTGTAAATCGACTTGCGATACTGCGAGTTGCTTTGCCGTCAGCCATCCCATCAATTGTGTTAGCAGACTACGAATAAAAGCCAGGACCATTTCTGCATGTTCTATCCGGTCGGGCATGTCAATACGGACTTTGAACTGAGGCGGAATTGCGATCCACTCGAATAGCTCGACTTGTTCACCATAGGCTTGGTCTAGTACATCGAGAATCTGTTTGCCGCAACGACGTTTCAATCCGGCGCGCGGCAGTTTTTGTAGCGTCCCCAAGTGATCACAGGCAATGCCGCGCAGCCAGTCCAGCCAAGGAGTCGCAGCGGGGAGCAGATGCACAGGCAGACTATCCAGACTTTGCACTAGCTTGTTCAATTTTAAAATTCTTGTTGCCGGAGGTCGTTGCCGTCTACTTTTACTGGAATGCTTGTTGAGCTTGTCGGCAGTGCTAGCAGCATTACGTGCAAGCAGCCATGCACCCATCGCGGTTGGTGCGCAACTGAGTGTGATGGTCATTCCCATCACGCGCATGGTTTCTTTAATCCGGCGACATAAGGCGCGGATGCCACCAAACAGCCGCAAGCTCGCTCCGATATCCATCAACAAACAATCATGTCCGGCATAAGCTACTTGCGGCGTGTAGTTTAATAATGCCATCGCCACTTGTTGTAGGGTGCGTGTTTCCAGTGCTGGCTGGCGCTGATAGAACAACGCGGATGGCAGCAACATTTGCAAACCTGCTTTACGCATGCCAATCTGTGCACCGGACTGGCGTGCCAGAGCGGATGCGCAGGTGATCCGGTTTTGCTCCAGCACGACTGTAGCCTGCTCAGTTAACCAGTTCGGACGAAAAATTTCTAGCTGCAACAGTGGCAAGTGCAGGGCGATCCAAAGGCGTGTCATTGATCAATCCGGTAGACAAAACAGGTGAATGAGAGGGGCTTGCTAAGTTAGGCAATAAAAATGAAGGCATCGTCAGAAACAACGGCTGTTCTCGCCGGATGCCGCGTCTTTTGATCAATTGAATTTGTACGCCTTCTAAGGTAGGGGCGACTTGCAGGCGTAATGGCGCAGGTGAGGGTGAGTCGGCACAAGTGCTTGGTCGCATCATGAAAAAAACTGTTTCCCCACCTTGAGCCGCAAGATGCAGACGACGTAAGGCTTCTGAACGGATCTGCGTTTGCCACAATAACAAGGCAGCGCAACTGCCACTACGTAAAACCTGTTCTGCCGCCCACAGAGCATCGGCTTGTTTTTTACTCCGTATCCATACACATTGTGAAAGCGGTATGCCAAATGCATTTAAGGCTAACAATTGCGGCGCATAAGGCGGCTGTATGAATACAATCGAGCCTCCATCTTGTCTGGCAAGTCTGGACAAAACAGGATGCAATAAGCTCAATTCAGCACTACCGTGATGCTGGAGCAGTAACTCAATCAAACAACTTCGCGGCCATCCACCACCGGGTAATTCTGCCGACAGCGCTGGAAAACTGCTTTCTACACAAGCGACATGGCTACGCGCCAACTGCGATGCACGCCACAAAGAGGGATGAATTTGATCTGGGGTGAGGGAAGACATAGATATTGAAATAAACACTTTAATAGATAGGACTTACGCAAAACTGCCTCAGTTGTGTTGCCGCGCTTAAGCGTACTTAAAGTACTGCTTTCGTCGCTGCGTCTTGCCGGGATAATTTTTTATAAGTCCAAATAAATACTGTACGTATATTCAGTATAATATTTAAATCATCTATTTTTCAATCACTTAGCGAAATAAGGAAATAAATAAAATACTGATTGCATATACAGTATTTTGTGCTAAAGTATGTTTTGTCGTATCGCTTTAGCTCTATCGCTTTTTTTATTCAACAAACTTATTACCACTTTTTATTCATTTACTGATTTGGAGACGGTTCAATATGGCACACCTTGATAATTCCTTTGACGGACAATTTAGCTTGCAACTCGCCCCAACATCATTTTTGATGCGATTGGGTAGCCGTGAAATTTTTGTCTGTCGTGATTTCCGCAAACGTTATTACCACGTCAATCCGTTGATGGATTTTTCGACAGGGATAGAGGCGGGACATCTGGAACTATTGTTGTTCCGCAAGTGGTTGATCATCTTCTCTAAAGCAAGATGGTAGTCGGCAGGTGATCACAAGTCACGGGTGTATGTTTCTGCCCTTGCTTCTGATCGTTGGATTAAACCTAGAAACGGCAGTTGGGCGAGTCTGAGTGTGCATTTTTTTCGGTTTTTCCCAGCAAGGCGAGACGCAACCTTCATGTTTCAACTAGGAGCAATGCAGTTGGGAAGCCGAAAAAGTATGCAATCAGATTGGTAGCGCTCTTATCAGAACGGTGACGGTGAAAACACTGACATGAGTCAATTGAATCAACTACTTATTTATACTGACAAGCGGTCAACGACCGTTTCCAGGTTAATGGCGGGATCGACGTTCGCTAGGGTCGCGCAAGGGATCGGGTCCGTTTTCCAACTTGCTCACAATCCCGGCTTGATCAAAATACACAGACATTAGCGAATCCCACACACCGCTTTCTTTGTAGGGATATGACCAGGTTTCTAGTTGTACTCGTGGGAAAAAGCCAGTTTCGCTCGGTGCTCCGATGATTTTTAGTACGCTGGCTTTGTCGGATTGTCCTACTTTGATTTGAGCAAATTTTTGCAGACTTAATACCTGCTCATAAGAGATCAGCTTACCATCAGAGCCGATACGCGCCATGTGTGTTGCCTGTGCCATCCTACCGCGCATGTATTCCAGTAAATGCTGATCACCATCCTGGTAGATATGTGTTGGCTGACCCAATTGTGCGATGACTTCTGCCTCGGTTTGACCGGTCTTAATTGTTCCAACGCCCCAGCTTACACAGGAAGATAAACTGAGTACGGCGAGTAGTAGGCCAAGCATCTTTAATAAGCGTGGGGCTATCATCATGATCTCCATTCTGGCTTTTATCAAGCCAAGCTATTATTTATACTGATGGTGAGTATGTTTTTAACGTCCAATAAATTATTGGACGTTAAGCTATATTTTAAAGAATTAATAGGGGAGTATATTAATTCTGCCAAGCCATTCATATTGCAACATGTGTTTTGATGCTGCATAGGTCACTTAGCGTTAAGCTTAGATCTCTTACCCAATAAATTCCAGTTCTTATCCAGACGATATCTGGTCAATAAGTTGTAGCCATTTTTAAGTTCTGATGTGCGTCTGAACGATTTCAGGCTTTAACCCAGATTTTCCATTGGAACAACGCCAGGCAGTTCGCCAAAGGTGCAATTGTCGCTGTAGCGTTCCCACTCGAATCGCGGTGGTGCTATCCCTCTGAAGACCGCACGCCGTCCGCGTTTTTTGCGAAGTGGTAGCGGTCTAATGGAAAATCTGGGTTTAACTATTTTTACCGTTTTTAAAAGGCGATGGCACCCACATAGCCGGATGGCAAATCTAATAATATCGTTCTGCATTTTTTTAAACGTGCTGCCAGATCAGGATGCCATTCTGATAAAGCCAATCCTTGGGACTTCAGTCTAGCCTCTTGCATAGTCCATTCTTGTGCAAACATCAGCAGATGATGCTGAGCTGTTTGTCCTGCAATTTTCTTATAGACCTCATTGCCTAAATAAAGTTGTGTTACATCCCGCCAATCCAGGGACAAATCGACCCGCATCAGATCAATGCCGATATTTTTTTGAAAACTGATCGCCGCAATAGATAAACCCGGCTCATGACTGATCGACACGCCTAGCGCGATCTCTTGTTCATGGGCATATTTGTCTGTGTCGCTGGAATTAATACGGATACTTAAAGCTTGTCCTGCCGATCCTGCAATTTGCACTTGTTCCTGTGGGATAGAGAAGGCTTGCGAGAGCAGATCCCGCAAGGCGTGGCGTATTTGCAGTCTGGCTTGATTACGCAGCGTAGTTATCTCTGTAACTACAGAAATAACTACGCTTTTGTGTTGATGGAATGCTTCTACCGCTTCTGGCAATAAATCAGGCCAGGAATATACAGCGAACTTGGATGCTGTAGCAACAGTTACCAATGCCGTCGGCATCAGATTGGCCGAGTCTGCGTCAGCCCTCATCTCGTCAGGATTGCGCAATCGCTGCTGGGCAACCGCGCCAGCTGGATTTGGCGGGGATAAATTCGCCCTTCATTACCAGAGTCAGCGCGCCGAGTTTTGCTTCGTCACCCACGACGGCGCTATATAACACCGAGCTGCGGGCACCCATGTAGACGCGTTCACCGATGATGACTTCATCAATCTTCATCACACGGTCTTCAAACAAATGAGTTTGTGGGCAGGCCAGTGCATTAATCTCGCTATATGCACCGATGCTGACGCAATCAAACTCGGTAATATCCGTCGTATCCAGATATACGCCTCGACCAATTCTGGCACCCAACAAATTAAACGCCAGTGGCAACCAAGGCGTGCCGCGCAAATAGCGCATGAAGTTGGGGACAGCAATCCCCTCGTACAAATTGGTAATGCCTTCTGACAGCCAGACAAACGAGGTCCACATTGGCATACTGCTTTTTTTGTAGCGGAAAATGAACAGCCATTTCAAGGCCATGACAAAGGCAAAACTGCCTACGCCATACCAAAGTCCGGCAATCGATAAATAATAGGCGACATCGCCCCAGCGGTCATCACCGGCCAATGGCATCAGATTGAGCACAATGGTGTAGCCAACAGAAATCACCATGGCATGAGGCGAAATAATCCGGAATGCTTCAATCAGACCGCGACCAAGACGACGCATTGCTGATGGGCGGAAGGTGAGTTCTTCGGGAAACCCTTTGACTTCTTCCCGCGCCGGCAAATGCATCGGCGGCGAACCTAACCAGGTATCACCCTCATGCATTTGATCATTGCGCGGCGCGCTGGTGTGGACACCGATCAGAACGTTTTCAGGCAAGATCGTGCCATCAGGAATATACGCACCATTACCGACAAAGCTGCGGCGGGAAATTACTGTTGGCTGCATGCTCATCCAGCCGCCATCAATTTCTTCATCACCTAATAAAACTGCATCAGCAATAAAGGTGTCGTCCCCCAGTGTCAGCATATCCGGGACTACGCCTAAGGCGGTTGAAATCTCTGCGCCACGTCCCACTTTTGCGCCCAATAGCCGGTACCAGTAAGGTGCATACACCGTAGCATATACGCCGTGCAAAACATTCAGACTTGATTCCTGAATCTGATTGACCAGCCATTTGCCGCAATAGGTATTGCCATGCACCTGGTAGCTACCCGCTTTTAATTTCGGCAAAATACTCCAGCGTATGCCTGCCGATAACAGCGCGGTACAGACAATCAAGATCGCCGTAGCGGGGAAGGCGAGGATGAAATACTTGGTCAGCTGGAAAAACATATTATTACTTTGCAACCAAGGCAAACTATCCAGATTGTCAAACCAGTCGATCGTAATAAAGCTAGGGAACACCGGTAAGAAAAAGAGCGCGGTAATCAACAAGCTACCAAAGATAAAAAATACCGCCTCGGTAAAAAATCGTAATTCAGATACAACTGGTCGTGCCGGACGCGATGCAGGATCAAATACGCCTACATCGGATGCAGGCGATCCGCGCCAGATTCTGTCATCTGGAATAGATTGACCTTCGCTCAGTGCAGACTGACCTTCCAGATGGGCGAAATTGCCAAGCGCAGTACCGCCTTCCAGAACCGAATATGAGCCGACATAGGCTTCGTTGCCCAGCGTGATCTTACCTAAGCGCAGCAGGCCGCGTTCAACACGGGCATTTTCAAAATTACAGGCATTGCCAATACTAGCGCCATCGCCAATCTCCAATAAATCAGGTGAGCGTAAGGTGATCGAGCCGATGTTCACATCCTTACCGATCTTTGCACCTAAGGCCCGCAACCACCAGGCATACATCGACGATCCACTCAGCATATAGGTCGGTGCTGCTTCTACCAGCCTATCTGCGAGCCACCAGCGATAATATGTCACACCCCACAACGGATAATTGCCTGCTTTAAGTCGCCCCACGATCAGCCATTTGCCTGCGATCGCGATTACAAACTCAAACAGGGTCAGCAATAAAAAAACACCAACCGATAAAAAGGTTGCACGAATAATTGAGTCGTCGGGATCGCCAGTAAAAAAGTGATAAGCGAAGAAAGGCGCTAACCACTGCATCATGCGCATGGCCACCAAAAAGGGAATCATGACCGCCTGAGCAGCACCACATATCCAACGCTTGACGTCAGGTGGCTGCTCCCACGTTGTGTGAATACTTTCTGAGGTAATCGCGCCGGCAGTCATGACGCCAGCAATTGTCCCGACCAGCCGTGATTGATAGATGTCACTGATTTTGAAATAGGCATATCGGGCGTCTGCTCGCAGCATCGACACCAGACGTGCTGCCAGCAAGGAGTGACCACCCAGATCGGAGAAAAAATCGGCGCTTCTGCGGATTGCTTGTCCGGGCAAAAGTTTGTTTAAGGCCGCAAATAAAATTTCTTCCGCCGGAGTTTCTGGAAGATCGGATTCTTCCGTGCTCACCGTTTCTGAAAGCGCCTGTGCTTTCAGTGTCTTTCTGTCGATCTTGCCTGAAGTGAGCCTTGGCATTTCGCTCAAAAATTCATAGCGGCTTGGCACCATATAAGCAGGTAAACTTGTCAACAGGGCTTGTCGTAAGTCGCTTGGTTTGATGACATGGGAAGATTCGCTCACAATAAAAGCGATCAGCTGATCAACGCCTTGCTCTGATCGCAAAATAACCGCGACGGTACCAACACCCGCTTGCTGCGCCAGTACGGCTTCTATCTCACCCAACTCAACCCGAAAACCACGAATTTTGACCTGATCATCGGCACGTCCCAGACATTGGATCGAGCCATCTTCCGCAATACGTGCCAGATCCCCCGTTCGGTATAGCCGCTGATCATTGAGACTGTTCGATGGAGCAGACCAAGGATTGGCGATGAATTTTTCTGCCGTCAAATCAGGTCGCCCCAGATAACCATCAGATACGCCCGGGCCAAAAATACACAGCTCCCCGGTTTCGCCTCGGGCTAATAGCCGCAAGCCTTTTTCCACATCCGCATCAATCACCAGCAGACCGTAATTGGGTAGCGGGTGACCAATCGTCACTGGCATATCTGGCTGTAATACTGCCAGACTGGCGGATACCGTTGCTTCTGTCGGGCCATAGGTGTTAAACATCTGGCGGCCGGGCTTGCTCCACTTGGCAACCAGGCTTTCCGGACACATTTCACCACCCAGATTGATCAGACGTAGGCTAGGCACATCCTCATTAAACAGTGCCAGCAAAGTCGGTACTGCATGCAAAACAGTGACCTGATTTGCGATCAAGGCCATTGGTAGTGTATCCGGATCGACTGCGATTTCTTTCGGGGCTATCCATAAAGTCGCACCGACCAGATAGCTGATCCAGATTTCTTCAAATGACATATCAAACGCGACTGAAAATCCTTGATACACCTTGTCTGCGCTGGTAATACCCAAAACTTGATTTTCACTCCGTAAGAAATGACAAATGCTGCCTTGGGTAATCGCAATCCCTTTTGGCTTACCTGTAGAACCCGAAGTGTAGATCACATAGGCCGGATCGGTTGGAGCAGTCGCTTGGCGTCGCAGAAGAGGTACGTCGATGGCCGTCATCAACTGCGTTGCAGTCCAGATATGGCAAGCAGGTGGTAGCTGGTGTGCTGTTGATGTAGTTGAGGTAGTTGAGGTAGTTGAGGTAGTCGAACGTAGCTGAGATGCGAGAGCATCTGTCGTCAGTATTCCAAATGCCTGCGCGTCATCCAGACAAACAGCAATCCTGTCGACTGGCACATCGGCATCAAATGGCAGCCAGGCAGCTCCGGCTTTGGCGATGCCTGCTTGCATGACTAATAAATCAATGCCGCGTGGTAGCCATAAGCCAAGAATGTGTCCCGGCCGGACGCCTGCCGTGATCAGGTGCGACGCAACCAGATCGGCTCGCTCGTTTAAAGCGCGATAACTCAGTGCCACCTTCGCAAAAATCAGAGCAGTCTTATCGGGGTGGGCGAGAGCGGTGGCTTCTAGCAGGTCTGCCAATGTTTCTTGGCGTATCAGTTCTGGTGCAAAAGCACCGTAAAGAATAGGGGAGGTGTTATCAATCGCTGGCACGTCAGACATACGGTGTTGAGACATAAATCGCAATGCAAAATAGGTAAATGCGAAGTTAAAATTAGACTAACTTCTTCTATGCGAAGTTTATCACCCACGATGCAGAGCGATGCAAAAAAATAATATAAAGAATGATGTGCTGTCGCCTTAAAAAAACATTGACAGATCACGCCACTTAATCAGATCTAGGGTGAGCAATGTCTCAACATAATTGACTCAACCGAAGGCTTACATGGCTCAATCTATCTATAAGTAATAATTTATACTTGGTGGTAGTATATTTAAATGTCCAATGAATGTATGGACATCAATGGGTATTTTGGCATATACCCCCATAATTTATGAATTTTTATTTTATGAGCGTTGGAATATATTGCAGCGCCAAGCCAAGCAACGCACAACCGATAATCACGTGAATCACATTACGTTTAAATCTCAGTAAGGCAATTGCAGCCCCAAGCCCGATCAGCGCCGATATCATATCTAATTTGCCACTGAACCCATCAGGCCACAGCACATGGTAAGCAAAGAACAACGCCAGATTGATAATCACACCAACCACTGCGGCGGTAATGGCCGTCAACGGTGCCGTCAGCTTCAATTGATTGTGGCTTGATTCAATAAAAGGGCCACCTGCCAGAATAAAGATAAATGATGGCAAAAAAGTGAACCAGGTCACCAGACTCGCTGCCACTGCACCTGCGAGAAACAGATGCTCAGTTCCTAACAGAGCTCTCACATATCCACCGACAAAGGCCACAAAGGCTACCACCATGATCAAGGGTCCCGGCGTAGTTTCTCCCAGCGCCAGCCCGTCGACCATTTGTGACGCACTCAGCCAGCCATAATGCCCGACCGCACCCTGGTACACATAAGGCAGCACCGCATAAGCACCACCAAAAGTGAGCAAAGCCGCTTTAGTAAAAAACCATGCCATCTGGGTATAGGGATGCTCCCAACCGAACAGCGTCCACAATAAGGCCATTGGCACACTCCACAGCACCAAACCTGAGACAGCAACTTTACACAAACTCCTCCAGCTGAATAAAGCATGCGCAGGTGTCGCAGTATCGTCGTCAATCAATGCAGCACCAACATGTTTTTGCGCTGCGCCATGACCGCCACCGGTTTGAAAATACTGCGGCATAAAGCGTCCGCCTAGAAAGCCAATAACAGCGGCAATCAATACAATCAAAGGGAAGGGCATATCAAGCGCAAAAATGGCGACGAAAGACGCTGCGGCGATTGCCCACAACACAGGATTTTTTAAGGCACGCGAGCCAATGCGATGCGCAGCCTGTACGACGATGGCAGTTACAGCAGGTTTAATCCCATAAAACAAACCAGCCACCAGCGGCATGCTGCCAAAAGCGATATAAATCCAGGATAAAAAAATCAGAATAAATAGCGATGGCAACACAAACAACACGCCGGCGATCACGCCGCCCCAAGTACGATGCATCAACCAGCCGATATACGTGGCGAGCTGCTGTGCCTCCGGACCAGGTAGCACCATGCAGAAATTGAGTGCATGCAAAAACCGCTTCTCGCTAATCCATCGCCGGTTTTCTACCAGTTCCTGATGCATGATCGCGATCTGGCCTGCCGGGCCGCCAAAACTGATGAAGCCCAGTTTTAACCAAAACCGGAAAGCCACCCAAAAACTCACCGACATTGGAGGAGTATCGGTGCGGAGAATGGGATTGACCGGTGGCATAAGTGTTTTGATAAATATAGGACCTACCCAAAACTGCCCCAGCTACGTTAAATCGACAAGCTAAAGCACTGTCTTCATCGCTGCGACTTGCTGGGATGATTTTGCCTGAGCCCTAAAATACGGTTAAATCAAATTAATAATTGTCGCTATTAGGCCATCGCTACAATTTGTTTTAACGCGCGCTCAAATACATCGGAGGTTTGTCCGCCCGAAATCAAATGTTTATCATTGATGATGACTGCCGGAACCGAGTTAATGCCACGGCTTAAATATAATTTCTCTAACGCTCTGACATCATCAGCATACAATTCAGAGGTTAAAATCGCACGCGCTGCGATCTTATCTAATCCGACACTTTCTGCGATACGGATCAAGGTTTCGTGATCGCTAGGATTGTCGCCATCCGTAAAGTAGGCAGCAAATAAGGCATGTTTCAACGCCAGTTGCTTGCCCTCAATCTCGGCCCAGTGCAGCAAGCGATGCGCATCAAAGGTGTTGTAGATACGGCTTCTTTTATCCATCCCAAAAACAAATCCTTCCGCCGCACCGCGGGCACGGATAGCCTCCCGGTTACTGGCGGATTGTTCTGGTGTGGCGCCATATTTTTCCGCCAGATGTTCATTGATGTCTTGACCTTCCGCCGCCATGCGCGGATTTAATTCAAACGGCTGAAAGTGGATATCAGTCGTGACCTCGCTACCCAAAGTTGCAATTGCGGTCTCTAATGATTTCAGTCCGATGATGCACCAAGGACAAGATACGTCAGAAACAAAGTCAATTTTGATGTGATTTTTCATGGTTTTAATAAAATAAGTTGGTTATTAAATACAGGTCGCCAAGAGCGAAGCTCTATGCAAAATTCGTATTCTATACTTGTGCTATCTCCACTTTATTGGCCTTAATTGATAGCTCCGGTAGGACTAAAACGTTGCTCAAACAACGATGTATGTTGATTTACAGCAGCCAAAATACCCTTTGACTCTAACGCATGATATTCTGCGTCCTGCAATAGTAACCATATCAGATTATTTTCATGACCACATCGACATCAGCAGTAACAGAAGTAACCGCGTCAGACGCAGTTAACCCAGCACATACAGCAACGGAAGTAGCAGACGTAGTTGCGGTAGCAACGACAACAGCAGTTGCAACGTCAGATCAACCAGCAACAACGTCGACCGCGCCAACTGCTACGCCAAACCAGCTTGCTCGTAAATTGTTGAAAAAACTGCAAACCGAGTTCTCCGTGTTTGATGAACATCTGCCTTTGGCAATTGGTATTGATAAACAGTTACAGAAAAAAATGCCAGAGCTGGATCGCAAAGTGCTGCGAATCGCCCTGGGCATTCATACTAATTCTGTACGCTATTTGTTTAATGCTGCCAAAGCACAAAAACGTGTGGATCTGGAAGGCAAAGAAGTTGATGCCATCACAGAAGAGCATCGCACTCATGCGTCAGGTATTCTGCGCGAGCGTTCCAAGAAAAATGCAGATGCACGCAAACTCAAAGCCAATGCAGAGAGAATACAAAAGCAAGAAGCCGAGGCAGAACGCCAACGTCAGGATAAGCTAAATCAACTGGCGGCTAAATTTGCCCGTACTTAATTACTGTATAGCCCAGTCTTTGTTTTAATGCTGTTCATGGATAGATATAACGAAATGACGTTTTATTTTGTGAACAGCAAGTCTTCTTGCTTCTCCATCATTAAAACTATATTTCCAGCCACATTAGCTGAAACTCCTATTTAACGATGTCATGGTTTCTCTATCTGTTGGAATGTAATGATGGCAGTATCTACACTGGCATTACGACCAATGTAGAGAAACGATACGCCACCCATGTCAGCGGTAAAGGCGCACGTTATACCCGCTCACACCCGCCACAAAAAATACTTGCTGTCTTTGAATACGATGACCGGTCATCCGCATCAAAAGCAGAACACGCTACCAAAAAACTGAGCGCCCAACAGAAGCGCGCGTTGTCAAACTCATTAATTTGAAAACCATCGGTTTGAAATCCATCATTGATATGACTACCAACATGATGAATAAGTTGTTTTCTGCCGCCTGTGAGCGTAATGCTGATCCAATCTTACTAGCGATTACTCCGTTTTTAAATAACAGCAAAACGGTGTTTGAGATCGGTAGTGGCACAGGTCAGCATGCAGTCTATTTTGGAGCGCGTTTGCCGCATATCACGTGGCAATGCAGTGACCGGATACAAAACCATCCCAGCATCAGCGCCTGGCAAGAAGAGGCAAAACTCTCTAACGTGTTAGCACCATTATGTTTAGACATCGGCCATTCAGCTTGGCCAGAGAACAAATTTGATGCAGTTTATACCTCTAATACTTGCCATATCTTGTCATGGCAAGAGGTGCAAATCATGTTTGAAGGTGTGGCATCTATCTTGGTGGAGCGGGGCTATTTTTTCATCTACGGTCCGTTTAATTATGACGGACAATTCACCAGCGCCAGCAATGCGCAATTTGATGCTTCGTTAAAATCACAAGCCCCGCATATGGGCATCCGCGCGATCGAAGATATCGTCGCGCTGGCAAATCAACACCAGCTACAACTGCAAGAAGATTTTGCAATGCCAGCCAATAATCGCCTTTTAGTTTTGCAAAAGATAAATTTAAAACGATAGCTAATTACCAATGTGCATTTAATGCGACAGACCTGCAAAAAATCAGTGACAAACACAAATGGCAGCAGGTAATCTCAATCATCAAAGTGATTAGTTAAAATCACATTTTAAATACAAAACAATAAACACAACAATAAATACAGCAACAGTAAAACCGTTTTCTGATTTTTGGTTGCATAAGGTTTTTTAACAGAACCTGGTAGCTTTACCTCAATAGTTCTTAACGAAGGACGTCCGTTATATGACGGCGTCTATTTGGATTATAGGAATTCAGATGAAACGAAAAATTTTCCTGCGATTTTTCCTGACTGCCCAAGTCTTACTGTTGTTGGGAATCGCTTCACCTACCTTCGCAGAGCTCGTCATTGTGGTCAATCCTCAAAACCCGGCGACCAAAATGTTCCCGGCGCAAGCCGCCCAGTTTTTCCTTGGAGGTTCAGTCTTATTTACTCCGGTAGATCAAGCTGAAAACTCTCCTATTCGTGCTGAGTTTTATAAAAAAGTGCTGGAAAAAGAACCTGCACAAGTACAAGCAATTTGGTCACGAATTGTGTTTACTGGCAAAGGTAAGCCGCCCAAAGAATATAAGTCCAGCGATCAAGTAAAAAAAGCAGTAAGTGAGAATGTCAATGTAATCGGCTATATAGAAAAATCGGCGGTTGATGACACCGTAAAGGTCATCGCCATAGTTCCCTAATGCCGTCCTCTTTTCTTCGTTTTAAGGAGATTGCTTGATGAAAAAAATATTCCTTGCATCACTTGTACCACTCGTTCCGTTACTGTTTGCTGGCAGTGCTTCAGCGATTGATTTGACTGAAGACGGCTCACTCAGATTAACAGGTTTCTATAGCCTGACCGGCGCTAAAGTGTTGAGTGGATCTGCTTTAGGCAGCAGTGCGCCATGGACGTATCAGCAATGGAAATGTCCTTGCACTATCCAAGGTTGGGAATACGGTGCGGTGTATGAAAAAGATAAAGGTTTTCAGTTCGATCAAGAGTCATTGATTGGTTTTCAAATCAAAAAGGATTTTTCACAAACCCTTTCCGCTACGGCACAATTAGTCAGTCGTGCGCTTAATCCCAACGACGGATCACGTCCGACGATTGATTGGGCATATTTGACCTGGCAACCATCGGCAGATTCTAGCTGGACATTTCAGGCGGGGAAATTCCGTATTCCTCTGTATTACTACAGCGATTTTCTGTACATAGGTTACGCCTATCCTTGGGTAAGACCAGCGCCAGATGTCTATGGCTGGCCCATCTATTCCTACAACGGTGCCAATGTCAGTTATCGCACCCAACTGGGCGCGTCGGATTGGGCTGCCACGGTGCTTGCGTGGACCGGTAGTTACACTCAAAAAAATGATGCCTACGATACTAAAATCTATTACACAACGCCAACGCATGAGTCCTGGAAAAATATTTATGGTGCATCGGTAACGGCAAATAATGGCATCTTTGATGTACGCGGGATGATGATGTGGTACAAGGATTCGCTCTGGGAAGACAATCCTGATGGCACCAGAAATACTTTTATTGATAGTCAGGCCACGCGCATTATGGGCGTCTCTGCCAATATGGATTATAAAAATTGGCTGGTCAAAGCGGAGGTTGATCGTTACGAACAGATTGATGCTTCTAAGGGGCTGAATAATGTCTATAAATATGCCTTGGTGGGAGTAGGGTATCAATACGGCGCATGGCTACCGATGTACACCGTGTCACGGTATCGCACGATCACAGAACCGATTGAGGGACGGGATACTCAAAATGTTTCACTGCGTTGGGATTTTCGCAAAAATATGGCGCTTAAAGTGCAATACGACATTAGTAAAGATAAGTCGAATTATGCTTATCCGTTCTTTGGCGATTCTAAGTTACTGTCAGTGTCATTGCAGGGTACTTTTTAAGCTTGGCTTATAAAACAAATCAGCTCTCAGCCTGATTTTGTGAGTGAAAAAATAAAGCGACTGATCAGGTCGCTTTATTTTTATGTTAGATCGTCTCAGATTGTCTGATAAGAATCGAAAAGATGAATAAGGAAGAAAAAGATTTGTGTAAGCTCTGATTAGCTCAGTTCAGCAATGATTGTTTTATACGGTGCGCTGGTCGGTATACGAATTTTGAACTGCGTTCCAATACCCATTTCTGAGCTTACTGAAATATGTCCGCCCAACAAACCCTCAACAATGTTATAGCAAATATTTAAACCAAGCCCCGATCCTCCCTGTCCTAATTTGGTGGTATAAAACGGGTCAAAAATCTTCTCCAGATTATTTTGCTGGATACCGATTCCATCGTCTTTAAAAGTTAACACTACAAATGAGGGATCGGTCGGATCTTGTCTGCCGCTTAAGCTCATCATGCCAATGTCTCTTCCTTCAAACGCATGGACAATCGCATTATTAAACAGGTTGGTAATCACCTGAATTAAAGGCCCAGGATAGCTATCCAATAAAATATCCTCACTAATCTGAATCTCATAAATCAGTTTAGTTTTTTTCAGTGTTGGTCTTAGGGTAACGGCGAGTTCGCTCATCGTTTGCAGCAAATTGAATCGCCTGCGCTGTTCGCTCGTCTGATCGACTGCTACTGTTTTAAAACTGATGATTAATTCCGATGCGCGGAGTAAATTTTTGCTTAATAAATCCCCAGCTTCTTCGGCTGCCATTAAAAATTCATCTAAGGTTGATTTTTTTATTTGCCCATGTCGATAAACTTGTTTTACCTCTCCGGTTTTATGTAGCAAGGTTGTTGAGACTGTTAAAGCGTTACCAATCGGAGTATTTAGCTCATGTGATACACCCGCCACCAGAGCACCGAGGCTGGCTAATTTTTCTGATTTGATCAACTGAGTCTGAGCCTCTTTCAGTTGATCAAAATTCTTCCCCAGCAGACGATTGGCTTCCTCCAGTTCTTTAGTCCGTTGTGAGACGCGACTTTCTAATGTCCGGTTTAATTCTGTGATCTCCCGAATTTTTGTTTGTACTGCCTCGGCCATAAGATTGAAGTTATTTGCCATGATCGCCAGCTCATCGGTACCGGATACTTTGACATTGCGTTCATAACCTCCCGATACGATTTCTTTACTGGCTCGTATCAAATCATTTAAGCGTTTAGCGATACGTCGCCCTAGCAACAAAATCACAATCATTGTGCTGAACATGACCAAACCTGTTCGGAGGAGCGAATTGGTTTTTTCTTTGGTCGTTGCATCAACTAGATTTTTGGTGGACAGACCATATTGTAAAAAGCCGACTTCTCTGCCAGGTAATAGTAGCGGGCTTCGTATATGAATAAATCCGCGCAGTGCTGCTACATCTAAATTACTTATGGTGTCGGGTGTGGGGATGGTATCGATGGACTCTGAGGTGGTGAGTAAAACCCGGCCTTCTGCATTGCCAACAATCAGATAGGTCAATCCATTTTGTGAGTTTTGATCTAGCATTTCATGGAAAAAAATGCGTACTGTTTCTAAATCATTTGCACTCGCGTAAGTCGATACGGTGAGGTTAAGAATTTGGGATGTCTGATCAATACTGGATTTGACGTTTTCAAGTACGGCGACTTTCAAGGTGCGACTACTATCGTATAAAACACCACCGAGTAAAAGACAGGACGACATAATGGTCGCCAAAGTGAATTGACCAATAATTGAAGAAGTGAGGCTTTTCAAACTGGCTTTCATGGCAGGCCTCGTACATTTTCTGTAGTAACGTAGTAACTACACCAGCGCTAATCACTGCACTAGCAAGATTTTTTATTGATCGTTCAGGGATTAATTTGCGTAGTCATTTAATACGTATTTTTACTAAAAAGACATGTGTCGATTTGATATTTACAACATCAAACTAGCTATTAATTCTGTAGATTCAATGAATTCTTAGCTCTCGCTTTTGCCTATAATTATGGCTACTATACGTGCACAAATTGTTCATCAACCGTTCATAATTCATGCACAATTTGATCTTAACTGAATATATTGCGCTGTGTTAATTATCGTTTTATTGTCGCTGAATTGTCCCAGTAATTTATTCGCTCTACGTTGTTATTCGTCTCATTTTTATCTTCTTTCATATCCTTAATCGCATCCTCAGTTGAATCACTTGTATCTTTGTTTATCAAGGAGATTTTCATGCCAGGCTTACAGCACAACCTCAAGCAAGTTAATACCGATTCGAACAATTCAAACAGCATTGGCCACGCTCAGCGTCGCGATTTTATTACCGAAAAAACGGTAGACAGCGGTATCTCGCTACAAAGTTCTCTAGGTACTTTGTGTGCGATTGAATACATGAAATCAGAAGGCGTACCAGGTAGCGTGACTCAGCGCGTATTGTCACAGCCGGCGCAACGGCGTTTGCGATCCTGATTACTGAGTTTGAGTAGTCAATCCAGACATTCATCAGGCAATGTCCATGGATTTTAATATACTCCCCCTATTTTTCATCATAAATGCCTTATTCTCCAGTGATTACCTGGACGGTTAAAATATACTCACTACGAGTAATTCTCATTGGCATAAAATTTATATGGCTTTTTGTGATGGCAAAGACGGTGATTGGGTATCTTTTTAAGCTGATTTTTCTTGCTAGCTTCTGGCAAAATCTCAATAAAATTCAAATAAGTGATTCTTTGTATTTCATAATATTTTTCGTCTAGGCTGTTTTTTGATCTCTTGCACTTACCCTAATTGACATTGAGCTTGGTGCGGAAATATTTTTTTGACGTAGTCTCACCGGGCTATTGGCGGTGTGTGGGTGTTGGTCAGTTTTTGCAAAATCATCATGAGATTCTTTCTCCATCATATCTGCAGTTTTAAATGCAGAGACGGCTTTGGCTAGATGCAAAGCTTGGTCGTGCATGCTTTGTGCCGCCGCTGCGGCTTGCTCGACCAAGGCTGCATTTTGCTGGGTAATATCGTCCATTTGCCCTAGCGCCTGATTAACTTGTTCAATGCCTGAACGCTGCTCCACACTGGCGGTAGTGATCTCGCTCATGTTATCGGCCATGCTGTGGATAGCAGTTACGATATGCGCCATCGTATGTTCTGCCGCTGTCACTTGTCGACTACCGACCCCGACTTGTTCTACCGACGTCGTGATCAACACCTTGATTTCTTTAGCTGCACTGGCAGAGCGTTGTGCCAGGTTGCGCACCTCGCTTGCGACTACCGCAAATCCGCGCCCTTGTTCTCCGGCACGTGCTGCTTCGACTGCGGCATTTAAAGCCAAAATATTAGTTTGAAAAGCGATACCGTCAATTACCCCGATGATGTCGTTAATACGTTTGGATGATTGCTGAATTGCTGCCATCGTATTGATGACTTCTGCTACCGCTATTCCGCCATCTTTAGCGACAGCGCTTGCCGTGACTGCGTTTTGGTTTGCATGTTCTGCACTGGCGGCGTTTTGTTTAACGGCATTGGTTAATTCTTCCATTGAGGCTGAAGTTTCTTCCAATGATCCGGCTTGCTGCTCGGTACGCGTAGAGAGATCGGCATTGCCAAGTGCAATCTCGCTGGAGGCGCTGGCGATTGCTTCAGTGCCATGCCGGATATTGTTAACTAGTGTCGCTAAATTGATGCGCATCAGATCAAATGCGTGCAGTAATTGCGCGACTTCGTCCTTGCCTTGGGAATCAATCGAGGTCGTCAAGTCACCACCTGCAACACTGGCGACTGAGGCGCTGAGTTTTCTGACTTCTTGCGAGAACGAGGCATAGAATCCCGCCAATAAATAGGCAGATACTAATAATCCAATGAGGCTTAGCCCCAACAATATATTGCGATGAAAAATGGCTCGGTCAATACGTGCCGTCAGCGTCACATCTAACAAATCTGCCGCCGCGTCAGCATAGTCATACAAGCCTTCTGCACTTTTGCTTCCCGCAGCTAAAAACTCGGTGCCAGAAGTTTGATTTAGCGTATTTAAAATTTCATTTTTTGCACGCTCCAAAAACGCAAGATTATTTGCCAGTAGCTCTTGTGGATTTTTTAACTGTGTTTTAAAAGTAGGATTTTCCTGGAACATCGCCTCAAATTGCGCAGGGATGCGAGCGATATCACGCTTAGCTAGCATCACGTCGGCATTGAGTAAAACATCCTCATTCGCTTCTAATAAACCAGTATCAATATATGGTGCACCTCTGCTAGCAATGTCAAAAATTCCTTCAGCTAACTCAGGGAAGGTTTTGGCAAATAATCCAATTAAATAATAAGTATCGACCTCTGGATCCAGGCTCAGTTTGGAGTGATTGGCAATCGTGGTCGATAACTTATTTAACTGATCAATCAATACGGTATGGTCAGCATAACTCTCGCTAGCCTTTGAGGACGTCAGCTTGCGCACTATATCAAGCCATGATTGTTTAATTTTGCTAACAGTATTTTCTGATTCAGACGCTGTGGTTTTCAGTTGCCCACTTGTCAGTTGCGATATGCTTATTGGTTCTAAATTAGTGTTTAACTTTGCGCTCAACGCATTTTGGATTTTAGAGGCATTATCACTAGCTGCCGCATTGCCTGCGAGCGCCAGACGGCGTAGCGCACGATGTTGTTGGGCTAGTTTGCTTAGTTCATGAATTTTTCGTATTTGCTGCAAGCCCAAGCGCTCTTGCTCGGTGAACGAAATGGATCTATCTAATTCATTGATCAGCAATCCGGTGACGAGGATAACTGGAACAGCAAATAACACGGCCACCAAGACAAATTTAGGGAATAGACGTAATCGCTGCATTAGTGCAATTGACGGTTTTAGAAAAAAATCCATATAAGGCCTCCACACTTCAGAACAGGATTGCAAATAGAAGACTGCAAACAAATCACGGCAAATAACTTGTAATAAGTTATTTGTTGCACTGCGGAGATGATGCGCTAGAATTATGACGTGAGGATGAACTTGTTTTATATGCGGCGGAACAAAGCGGGGCGCTGAGCCGGTATGCATTTAATTATTGCGAGCAGGGTGGTGTCACATCGCATGCGGTGCTGGACACTAATATTGAAAAAGACAATCTGTTACAGAATCGCCTGATCGGGAACGATAATCTAGGCTAAGCTCTTTTCGATATTGAACAACAAATTTGCGCAGCAGATTTTTATACAAAATGGATGATCTAAACACCCTGAGCAGTTTGGGCTTAACTCTTCCCACACCGGCTTATCTCATCGGCATGATACTGTTCAGTATCATCGGGATTGCCGCATACCGATACGGCAAAAAAACTTCTCGCACAAAAACTAAATGGATCGCCGTTGGTTTAATGCTGTATCCCTATGCGGTATCAGACACCTGGTTGCTCTATATCGTTGGCATAGCTTTATGTGCTGCCTTATATTTTTATGACTGACTTTGGCATGCGTACCAAACAAGCGCTTAAATGGAGAGCGATGGTGGATTGATATTAATAGGAGGGAGTAATTCTTTAAAGATTATTCCAGTTGTTATGTCTTTCTTCATTCGCTTCTTTGAGTAAGTGACCAGCACGAATATCATCCTTGGGGATTTGCATGTCGCCGCCTTGTAAGGCCATCGCTAGGGCGTGAATCGCAACCGGGTAATCCAGTTTTGCCGACATTTCTAATAGCTCGCGGGCTTTGCCTGGATTGGCTTTGACGCCTTGACCTGCGAGGTAGGCATTCGATAATAAAAACATCGCTTGCGGACTGCCAAGATCGCTCGCAATCGTCAGCCACTTTACGGCTAAGACATCATCGCGTACAACGCCTTCACCATTTTTTGCCATACGTGCCAGCATCAGCGCGGCGTTGGGGCTGTTACTTTCTGCTGCTTTTTGGTACCAGGACCATGCCTTAGAAAAATCGCTGGGATGATCTACATGCGGCAGGCGATATAACTCACCTAACTGAAATGCCGCCTCGGCATCACCACCATTTGCCGCTTGCTCAAATAATGCCATTGCTGCTGAGCGTTGTGCGGGGCGTGTCATATACAGCAAAGCTAATTCTCGTTGGGCGACAGGCATACCTGCTTCTGCCCAAAGCCGTAACTGCGTTTCTGCTTTGGCTTGTCTGCCATGCATGGCTAGCATACCGGTCGATTCTATCTCTGCCGAATTGACTTGCTTGCTTATTTGCGTGTTAGCCTGATTATTGAAGGGATTATTCGACTCGATCTGGCAGGCAGATAAGCTAAAGCCCGTAGCTAAAACTAAAAGCGACGATGCGAGCCGGAAGTGGTGAATAGGTGAGGGCATAAAGACGTAGAAATAAGGGTGAAGCGAGTTTGAATCGTAAGACGTAAATTGTAAAAGACTCCGCTACAAAGACGCAGAGAAAATCAAGAGAAAGCTATTAAACTAAAATGAGCTTTCCTTGATTTCCTCCTGTTTTGACGCGTCTGTGTTTAAAAGTCTTTAAACGGGATTTAAACTCATGTATTTAAACTTAGGTAGTTAAATTTACGTAGTTGAACTTACTTACTCAGATCAATCGCATATTTACTAAAACCACTGGCATCCAATCCACCTTCAACGGTCACCAGATTGAGACCGGCATTTTTTGCCAATGCCAAATGTCCTGGTGAGGAGCGCAGTATCACTGGACCCACAGTAGCGGTTTTGACGAAGCTCCAACTTTTCGCACTACCATTGCTGACCAAACTGACTTTGCCCGTTTGTGCGCCCAGCTTTTGTAAATAATTGCTGACCACAGTTTGATTGGCATCTGGCGATTTAATGATCGTTTTACTGCCGTCAATGCCAGGGAAATTACCACCGCCACCTGCACGGTAATCGTTGGTTGCGACGATAAAATCATCGGTGTCTGCGACTGTTTTACCCAGATAAGTTAAATTAGCAATGCGGCTTCCGACGGGCTTAGTGACATCAATTTGATATTGCAGTGCATTGTTCTCAGCATAGAACACGTCATAGTTATAAATCGTAGAGTAGGACGGAACCAGATCTTGTTCTGCAGTTTTTGTGATGTCAATTTGCGCAAATTGTTTAGCCGACGTTTCTAGCCAATTTTTAAGATCAGCACCCTTGATTTTGACTGCCTGCAAATTATTATTGCTATACAAATACAGATCACCAGGATTACGCACTTGCAAAGCAAATGTTGAAGCAGGCGCTGCACCCGGCGCTACGTCAGTAAAGTCGGTTGGTCCGTTGCGTCCTGCTTTAAACGGTGCACTGCAAGAAATCACCGGGATATTTTTGTAGCTAGCCAGAGTTGCATCAGTGCTGCTGGCGATAAAGTTTTTCACATAGTCTAGCTGCGCCTGATTTACCAGTTGAATTGCACTGACGTCACCTACGAGAGAGAAATAAGACGACATTTCAAAATCAGTGCTTACGCCGAGCGGTTGTTTGGCATAGGCAATGGTAGCTGCGTGTTCGGTAGCGACCAATGGTGCAATCTTAGCGTCAGCAGCAACGATGTTAGTACCGTCGAGATATTTAAAGCCACGTGATTCAACGGTTGTTTTAGCTGGCTGAACTACCCATTTACCACTTTGGTAAATCAAGGTCATTTTGATGATGCCTAAGCGACGGCCCCAGCTTTGCGCCATCACCGTTGGTACGCCATTGACGAAACCATTGACTGCATCCACGTTGGCGCTGGCAGGGAATGCAGCAAAAGAAGGATCGAGCGCTGCGGCTCCAATTTCTTTCCCTTTTGGGAAGATTAAGTGAGCATGACCTATCATCAATGCATCAATCCCGGTATTGGCTAAGTACAGACTACCGTTTTCCATTTTTGGACTGTAGGCAGTAGCGTCTAAGCCACCGTGCGAGAGTGCAACGACTAAATCAGCACCTTTACTACGCAATTCAGGCACGTATTGTTTGGCGGATTCTTGTACGCCATTGACATAGACTTTTCCAGCCAGATTTTTTTGATCCCAATCCATAATTTGTGGCGGGACAAAACTCATGATGCCGATGTTAAGTTTGACGCTGACTTTACTGCCATCCGGCGCTGTCGCGGTGAATTGCTTCGGCAATACCGCGTACGGTTGAAAAATCGGTTTTTGGCTGGAGACGCTATTCACGTTAGTCAGAACAACCGGGAAGTTGGGTGCGCCGCAAGTGCCAGCAGGTTTAGACACGCCGGTCACTCCAAAATCAGTATTCGTGATTTGACTTAAGAAGCCTAGACCATAATTAAACTCATGATTGCCCATACCGCCACCGTCAAACTGTAAGCCATTCATGACTTTATGTACGGCCAGCGTAGAGCTGCAAGTGATCGGTGCGGCTACTGCTTGATAGTCGCCTAACAAGGTGCCTTGAATAACATCGCCGTCATCCAATAAAACATTGTTTGGATTTTCTGCACGAGCAGATTGAATTAAAGTGGATGTGCGCTCTAAGCCAAGGCTGGTATCAGCGGCTAAGGAATAATAGTTATAGCTGAGAACGTTAGAATGAATATCGGTCGTTTCCAGCAAACCAATTTGCAAGGTCGTACCTTCTGCAACGCTTGGTAAGGATGGGGTAGTGCTACCACAACCAGCCAGACCGATCGTCAGTGTAGCAATCGCTGCAGCGACGGGAGTTAAGCGAGTTAACTTCGGCGTTACATTCAAAGTTAAGTTCGTTGCAAATTTAAAAGTCATCACATCCTCAACATCAATAATTAAGAATGGCGAACTCTACGGGGTATTCATTACAAGCATGTGACCAACATTAGCGTGCTAACTCGCTAACTGGTTTTATTAAGCCCCTGAGATGCCATAGCGAAAAATAGATTATCTATAGTAATTCGCTATGGTACCTAAATGTTACTTGAGTTTGAATTGAGTTTGAGTCGACTACAGCTCGACTACAGCTCAAACCTTCATCAAATCACTCTACCCAACGGCCTTTTTCCCAAGCCCAGTCATTACCGCGCCAGTGCCAATGACCTGGTACCCAATAATGACGAGGGCTAGGTGCTGCATACATTTGTTCGACAATCAACGCTGGCATAGGACGAACCGCACCTTGGTACCAGTGGCCACGTTGCCATACCCATGCATTGCCATGCCAGGCCCAATGTCCTTGCACCCATGCATAACCAGGACCTGGCTGCACATCGATCACTTCGGTAATCGGCGCTGGCATTTGCCTGACGATGACTTGTGGTGGCTGCTCTCTGACGACGACACGTTCTCTGACTGTAGTGGCACAACCAGCCAATGAAACTACGGCCAGCGCGAATAAAATTTTATTCAGTTTGTTATTCATTTTTTGTCCTTGCTCCTTATTTCTTAATTCAATTATCAACTCGGCTATTTCAATCATCGTGCAATCATTTTGATTTGAAAATAAGTGAATTTTGCCTCACTGATTACTCAACGTTATTGAGCCTAAACTGTATTACATTCAAATTGTTTCGGAAGTAAGCAATTGTTTCTTTGGCGGTAGCGATGTGCCAGATACGTGTTAATGCGTTTCTAATACGTTTCTAATAGGTTTCTAATACGCACTAAAAAATATCGAATTTAAAAATCTGCTATTGTTACCAGCGATTTGTTTATCAGGTTCTTCGTTCCCTTCTTTAACCTCAAACTCACCTCTCAAACTCACCTCTTAAAATCATGATCACTAAAACTGCCTTAGTCGCTGTAACTATCTTCAGTTCTGCTGCCGCACTAACACTTAACTCTGCAATAGCTGCGCCAGCTGGATTGTCTAGCTACGTTCTGCAACAGCAGTTTTCTTTGGGTGCTCCGACTAAATGGGACTATGCCGATATCGATAGCGTGCGACATCGGCTGTACCTTAGCCGTGGTGATCATGTGCAGGTACTTGATCTTCCCTCTGGACAGCAAGTCGCTAATATTGCCAATACCAAAGGTGTCCACGGCATCGCATTTGCGCAAGACTTGAAGTTGGGGTTTACGAGTAATGGTGCGAGCAATAGCGTTACCGTGTTTGATCTGGACACCATGCAGACAAAAGCAGAAATTAAGTTATCGGGCATCAATCCAGATGCTATTTTTTACGAACCTGCGTCACATAAATTATTTACCTTTAACGGAAAGAGTAAAGACGTTAGCGTGATTGATGCAATCAAGCTGACAGAGATTGCCAGCATCAAAGTCACGGGCAAGCCAGAGTTTGCAGTGAGTGATGGCGCAGGAAAAATTTATCTTAATATTGAAGATAACGCGGGCATTAATGTGATTGATGTGGCGTCTAATACGCTAGTCTCTAAATGGCCATTAAGCGGTTGTGAAGAGCCGACTGGCATGGCGATTGATACTGTGAATGCACGTTTATTCTCAACCTGCCAAAATAAAATCATGGCAGTGACCGATGCCAAGACAGGTAAGCGCGTAGCCGATGTAGCGATTGGAGAACACCCGGACGCCGCGATCTTTGATGCAGAAACAGCGACCATATTTACATCCAATGGCGGCGGAACCGGAACGCTAACGGTGATCCATCAGGATGACGCAAATCACTATTCCGTAGTAGCCAACGTACCGACCAACAAAGGTGCCAGAACCATGGCGATGGACCATTCGTCCAATACGATTTATTTGCCAACGATAATGAATAATATGTTTACGGTATTGGTCGTCAGCAAAAAATAAGTGTGCGAGCTTGGTTTACGTTTTAATTTACGCTTTAACTTAGACTACAACTTACGGTACAACTTAGGAGGTAAACAAGGCCAAACCTCCATCAACACGTGGCATTAAGGGGAAGACCGTAGCGAGTTGTTTGTCGCTGAGTTGCAGATGGCGTTCTGCAACTTGCGACAACACACTGCGGAAGTCCGTTGTAATTGCCAGATCGCGGCCTTCGTACAAACTGTTTTCATCTAAGCCGCTCCAGCGTCCGTGGACTTTGCCTCCAGCGACTTTGCCGCCTAATACCCACATCACATTGCCATGCCCGTGATCTGTACCGCCGGTGCCATTTTCATGCGCGGTGCGGCCAAATTCTGACATCACTACGATCGTAGTGTCGTCAAATAAAGGGCCCAGTTGTTTGGATAGCGTAGCTAATCCTTTTCCTAAAGGACTCAGCAAGTTTGCCAGTTTGCCTTTATCGGACCCTTGATTGACGTGCGTATCCCAGCCACCTAAGGCAAAGAATGCCATCTGGATTTTTGGATCATTCTTCATTAATGTAGCGAGGCGCGAGGCGTCACCGGGGAATCCATTCGGTAGCGGGGCGCCATTGCTGGCCGCCATCTCTACTTTGTCCATTTTATCCATCGATGCCGTCATTATGTCTTTATGCGCGGATTTGGCGTCCTGATATTGCTGCGAATAGGCCGCTTTGCCTTGGTACATTTTGTCAAACGCGTTGCCGATAGCCGGATTGTCCAGCAAGGTCGCTTTGCTGCCTGCGGCACCGTTGGCGATATTGGTGACTACGGCATTGCCGCTTAAAATCCGCGGCATTACCGGACCAATGGCGAGCGAGCGGGTAGGGTATTTGTCACCAGGCAAAGTAGACAAGAGGCGATTCATCCAGCCATCTTGTGTGCTTTTTCTGCCAGGTGTGCCCGTCTCTAAATAGTCTTGCGCATCAAAGTGCGAACGCGTCGTGTCCGGTGATCCGCTGGAATGGACGAAGGCGAGTTTTTTCTCATTCCATAAATCCGTCAAATCTGCCAAGGCGGGATTCAGTCCAAAATAACCGTCCAGATTGATCGCGCCAAATTCTGTTCCCGGTTTAGCCAATCCTATACTTGGGCGTAAGCGGCGGTAGTTGGCATCACCCACTGGCGCCACCACGTTTAAACCATCCACTGCACCGCGCAACATAATCACAATCAGCTTTTTCTGGGCGACATCACCGTCCGAAGATTGCAGCGCAAAAGCGCTACGTGACAGCGGCAACATAATGCCTGACGATAGCGCCAGTGTTTTTAAAAAGTGTCGACGTAACATGGAATTTCCTTCAGTTTTTTCGCAAACGGGTCAGTGGTGCTTCGGTACAGATTCAGTACGGATTAAATGGGTAGGGAGATACGTTGATAGATGAACGCACGTCAATATAAGTATATACTCCCCATTATTTTTACTTAAATTGCCGTATTGTCCAGATATCGTATGGACAATTAAAATATACATGTTGGGAGTATGTTTAATCATCCAGATAATCACTACAAAAATTATCGGTTGTCATTCCAGCGCAGGCTGCAATCCAGTATCTCCTTAATGTCGTACAGCGCGCATACCGTACAACAAACTCCTCTCCCGCTTTCGAGAGAGGTCAGGGTGAGGGTGGTCGATTAAAGATAATTTCAATGACTCACTAAACTTATGCTGTACTTGAAACAGTCTCGCTGATTTTTAATTGGCTTATCCAAACAGATGATCTAAATTAATGATGCATAAAATCAGGGCTACCCAACACCAACGCACCTCGTAATTGCTCTTTGTTGCCATTAATCAGCTCACGCGTCGGTGCCGAGATTGAACTGCCTAAGGTCGCCAATAAAGCGTTTGCATCCAAGGCTTGCAGGTCGGGACGATTTTTCTGATTGCCGTCGGCTTGTTTCTCTAATTGCTTTTTGCCCATCGTCTGACTAGTCTCATCCAGCTTTTTATCCAGCGGTAAACGTCCAGATGCTAAGGCTGTCGCAAAATTAATTCTGCGGGTAATGGCATCGGGATTGAGCCAAGCTGCCTCAGTATTTTTATAGCCATCGGGTGTTACGCTGCCATATAAAGGCATCCCTAATTGCGATAAAACGCCTAACAGAGGACGGATATTATTGATCGGCAATGCGCTGGCACGGGCGGAGGACAAGACAAACTGGTACGGTGTTTTAAACTTATTGCCGATGGCAGTTTTATCGAAAAACTCTGGGCTATAAAATAAGACTTCCAGCACAGGGCGAATTTCTCCTCTGGTGTCTAAATAGCGTTGTGCCATTCTGTTGACTAAGGCCTCTGGCGGATTGTCGCTGACAAAATATTGTGCCAGTTCAAACGCGATGTGATGCGCGGTATTCGGGTGCATCGCCAGGGTGTCGAGCGCGAATTCGCCTTCTTGCTGACCGCGTGGGTTGATGTCTTTCCCCATCCATACTTTGTGGCCATTGTCGTGCGCATCAGGGTTAAAGGTGAACTGGACCCCGCTGCGGACTAAATCACGTTGGTTAAAAGTCCATCCAGTGAGCATGCGCGCTAATTCTGTTACATCTTTCTGGCTATACCCGCCGTCCACACCCAAAGTATGTAGCTCCATTAACTCGCGAGCATAGTTTTCATTCAAACCTGTGGGCTTATTTTTAGCCGGACTAAGCTGGCCGAATTTGCCACCTCGGCCACGGCGAGGCTGGTAGTCAGCCGAGGTTGACATCCAGTTGTCTAAGTAAAATAACATCGCCGGATGCTTAGCAGTTGCACCTAATAAAGTGCGGAAATTACCAAATACGTTGGGGCGAATTGCATCGCGCTCATAGCTGAGGATGAGGGCGCGATCTAAACCCTTGCCAGCGAAAATATTGAAGTGATTAAACCAAAAGTCGACCATCACTTCTTCTAATTGCCGCGGGCTTTCTGTAGCGCGTGCCAATCGGGATTCTGCGGTATTTTCTGCCATACGGACCAGGATTTCACGGCCTTTTTGCTTGTCATCTTTATTGTTGTCCGCACTTTCCTTGCCGTCTTTGTCGCTCTTAGCTTCCTTTACTTCTTTACGTGCCATCAGGTAGTCGCCCAGCATTTGGCCGGTAGTGCTTTCTTCTGTGCTTAAGGAGTCTAGTCGTCTGACCAATGTGTCAGGCAGGGGAATCGTTTCTGGATGAAGCTGGGTTTGAATGTAATTTTTTACCCCCGTTTGCAGGACTTTATTGATGTCGCCTGGTTTGGGTCCGTAGCCTAGACGGTTAAGCACATGCAGTGCGGCGTCCTCGGTATTGGGGATGACACCGACGTCGCTCTTGGTGGGCAGCATATCGGTCGTCACTGAGCTAGCTGTAGCCGCAGCGGCAGGAATACTGAAGGCCAGGCTTAAACTGGTCGTTAGCAACTGTCGTACTAATTTAGTTGACCAGCTCGCAAAGTACATAGAGGACTCCAAATAAAGGGTGAGGACGAATAATTATTATAGTTACTTGATTAGCTAAGGCAATTTGCTTTTTTTCAGACCGGTGTTAGCTGATGTATTGGCTGATGCATTACCTGATCATTGCTACATAGTTGCATCATGGAAGTTGGCGCAAAAAAATGCCAATAAAAAGTCGTAAAAGAGTGTTACGAGTGTAAGAGAGGATATGCTCAATCCGCCGCCGAAAAACTATCCACATGACTGCTGATTGAATGCCGATAGAAATATTGATGTAATTGCCTATACTAGACTCTGGATACCAGAGGCAAGCAGATCAAGAGTAGATAAAAAAGGACAAGACCATGAACGAAGAAATAAGAATAGAACACGATTCATTCGGCGACATTGAAGTCCCTGCTGATGCTTTGTGGGGCGCACAGACACAGCGCTCGCTGCATCACTTTGCGATTTCTACCGAGCGTATGCCGACTGCCTTACTAATGGCTTTGGCGCGTGTTAAGCGTAGCTGCGCGGTGGTCAATGACGATTTGGGTTTGCTAGATGCCAGCTTGGCGTCGGCGATTATCCGGGCAGCGGACGAGGTGCTGGCAGGCATGCATCCTGAGGCTTTTCCCTTATCGATATGGCAGACCGGATCGGGTACCCAAACCAATATGAATATGAATGAAGTACTGGCCAATCGCGCTTCTGAAATCTTGGGCGGCAGCCGTGGTACCGCGCGTCTGGTTCACCCTAACGACCATGTCAACCTGGGACAATCATCGAATGATATTTTTCCGACAGCCATGCATGTGGCGGCGAGCCTGAGCATTGTTCATGATTTACTACCTGTGCTGGGTAATTTGCGTACCACTTTACATAACAAGGCGGTGGCATTTGTAGATATCGTCAAAATCGGCCGCACCCATTTGCAAGACGCAACGCCGCTGACTTTAGGGCAAGAAATGTCGGGCTGGGTGGCGCAGTTAGATCACGCCGATCAAGTGATTACCAACAGTTTAAGTTCGCTGGTTGATCTAGCGGTTGGCGGTACAGCGGTGGGCACTGGTTTGAATACCCATCCAGAATTTGGCGATCGCGTTGCGACAGAATTGGGGGCCGAAACCGGGCAGGGATTCCGTTGTGCCAACAATCGCTTTGCCGCGCTCGCATCCCATGATGCCTTGGTCAGCGCGCATGGTGCACTCAAAACTCTGGCGGTCGCTTTGATGAAAATCGCCAATGATATTCGCTGGTTAGCATCTGGCCCGCGTTGTGGTTTGGGCGAACTACATATCCCGGAAAATGAGCCAGGCAGCTCTATCATGCCAGGCAAAGTCAATCCAACCCAATGCGAAGCCGTGACGATGGTCTGTTGTCAGGTGATGGGCAATGATGTCGCCTTAAGTATTGGTGGCGCATCGGGTAATTTTGAGTTGAATGTATTTAAACCCATGATCGCGCACAACTTTTTACAAAGCGTACGCTTGCTGACCGATGCCATGATGAGTCTTGATCTGCATTGCGCACGCGGCATGGAGCCAGACCGCATACGCATCGCCGAACTGCTGGGCAACTCCTTGATGCTGGTAACGGCGCTAAATCCTCACATAGGCTACGACCGCTCTGCAGAAATTGCCAAGCACGCCCATGCAAACGGTAGCTCTTTAAGGGAGGCGGCATTGGCACTGGCTTATGTGACGCCAGAACAATTTGACGAGTGGGTACGACCAGAAAATATGGTGTGAAATTATTTTCCTTCACAGCTAACTGCTTTTTAAAAAGATACTTA
Source organism: Undibacterium sp. GrIS 1.2 (assembly GCF_040544435.1). Taxonomy (NCBI): domain Bacteria; kingdom Pseudomonadati; phylum Pseudomonadota; class Betaproteobacteria; order Burkholderiales; family Oxalobacteraceae; genus Undibacterium; species Undibacterium sp. GrIS 1.2. Next base: position 50,637 of record NZ_JBEONP010000020.1, on the reverse strand, counting down.
AGAAAAGACACATAAATCAACCGATTCCATAAGTTAGACACCGAACAGACACACCAGATACCAACAGCGCATTGTCGCCTCCATTGCAGAACAGATTGTAAGAACAATAGGAGACGATGATGAAAGCATTTGTATACCGTGGTTCAGGACTGAAGGCGCTTGAAGAGCGGCCTAGACCGGTCATACAAGTGGCTGGTGATGCCATCGTCAGGATGCTAAAGACAACTATCTGCGGTACTGATTTACATATTCTCAAAGGCGATGTAGCAAGCTGCACACCAGGACGCATTCTGGGGCACGAGGGCGTAGGCGTAATCGATAGTGTCGGCGCAGGTGTTACCGCTTTTCGGGTTGGCGATCATGTCTTGATTTCATGTATATCCTCTTGTGGTAAATGTGAATACTGCCGTCGTGGTATGTATTCGCATTGCACAACAGGCGGCTGGATTTTAGGGAATAAGATCGATGGAACGCAGGCAGAATATGTGCGTATTCCGCATGCAGACACCAGTCTCTACCCAATACCGGCTGGCGCAGATGAAGAAGCTTTAGTGATGCTCAGCGATATTTTGCCAACCGGGTTTGAATGCGGCGTCCTCAATGGCAAAGTCGCCCCCGGATCAATCGTCGCGATTGTCGGCTCTGGTCCCATCGGGCTAGCTGCTTTGCTGACAGCACAATTTTATTCTCCCGCAAAAATCATCATGATTGATCTGGACGATCATCGTCTGGAAGTGGCAAAACGGTTTGGTGCGACCGATACGATTAACAGCAAGAATGGCAAAGCGGTCGAATCCCTGATGCAGATAACCGATCAGCGCGGGGCGGATACCGCGATAGAAGCCGTCGGTATTCCTGCCACATTTGAACTATGCGAAAAAATAATCGCAGCAGGTGGCACCATCGCCAATGTGGGCGTGCATGGCACTAAGGTGGATTTATTTCTGGAAAATCTCTGGGATCGGAACATCACCATCACCACGCGACTGGTTGATACGGTTAGTACGCCAATGTTGATGAACGTAGTGCAGTCAAAAAAGATCGACCCCAAATTATTGATTACCCATCGGTTCAAACTCAACGACATCATGAAAGCCTATGATACTTTTCAGCATGCGGCAGAGACTCAGGCGTTGAAGGTGATTATTACCATGTAGTTACTTAACTAATTTAATCTGCTTGCGGGTTTTGCTTGTAGTTTTAGTTGTCGTTTTGCCGGTTGTTGGTATCTACTTTATCGGACCGTTTAGGATTACTCCTTCTGTCGGAGGCTCCCAATATATGCTTAGGATCACCTTGTGGAATATTTTTGAGTAACCTGTCAAATTCTGCTTTAACGACGGCATAACATTCGCAAACGGTTTTTTCTAAGCGAGGACGATCAATAACTTCGATGTTGCCACGAGTGTATTTGATTAATCCCATTTTTTGTAGTTTACCCGCGGCCTCGGTTACGCCTTCACGTCTTACACCCAGCATATTAGCGATTAGTTCTTGCGTCATTTTTAAATTATCTGATGGTAAGCGATCCAGACTTAACAATAACCACCGACACAATTGCTGCTCAATAGAATGATGGCGGTTGCATACCGCTGTTTGTGTCATTTGTGTGATCAATGCCTGGGTATAACGCAGTAATAGGCGCAGCACTGGACCGGCACGATTAAACTCATCCTTCAGATGTTCTGATTTAAGCCGGTAACTATAGCCTTGGCTTTGTACCACAGCGCGACTGGGGGTCGTCTCACCACCCATGAAGAGAGAAATGCCTAGTATGCCTTCGTTGCCGACAATTGCTATCTCTGCCGATGCGCCATTTTCTAAAACGTACAACATAGAAATGATAGAGGTGGTCGGAAAATAGACATACTTGAGTAATCCACCTGCCTCGTACAGTACTTCGCCCAAAGACATTTTGACTAATTCTAAATGCACAGACAAACGGTCAAATTCGGCTCGAGGTAAAGCTGCGAGCAGAAGATTTTGCATTGGACTATCGGATGTTGACATGGGATAAGTAGAGTGCTGCAATCATCGTTTCAAGATCACATGGATTATTTAGACTGGATTATCTATTTGCAGAATACCAATTAGGTGACGCTTTGTATGTGCGTTATCAAACATATGTCAAATAGTAGCTGCTTTGGAAGAAATTTTAGACAAAAAGGTGAAAATTTAGAGCCGATGATGCGAGCATATTTCCCCAATTCTTAGCCTCAGCCAGACTATGAATGATTTATTCTGTAATGGGGTAAAAGTCGAACTAAAAAGATAATCAACTCTACCCGCTTTTTATTCAACGCTTGCTAAAAGACACTGAAGGTCGGTGATCAGAGATTTGATACCTGGTTAAGGTTACGGCTTAATTAACTGGACGCAGGTTTAGATTTGGAGCACGGCGAGCAAACAACGCTGAACAGCGACGACGAAAAATCGCTGATATTATTTTTTCAGAACTTAGGCAGAATTGTCCCGGCAAGAAGTAGCAACGAAGGCGGTACTTTAATACGACTAGTTGATACTACACCGCTGGGACAATTTTGCTTAAGTCCTGCTCTTACGATTTCAAACAGATAATCAGTCGCAAATGACTTAGGCTGCAACTGGATCTAAGCGCGGTATATCGGTCATCAGACGATCAAATTCTTGTGTAATTACGGAATAACATTCACAAGCTGCTCCCTCCAAAGCAGGGCGGTTTAGTACGTCAATACTGCCACGGCTGTATTGAATGATGCCATTACGTTGCAGATTGCCGGCTGCCTCGGCGACTCTTTCTCTTCGCAGACCGAGCATATTCGCTATCATTTGCTGGGTCATGGTGAGTTGGTTGGTTGATGTCCTGTCCAGACTGAGCAGTAACCAGCGACATAACTGCTGCTCCACAGAGTGATGCCGGTGGCATACCGATGTCTGTGTCATTTGTATAATCAGTGCCTGGGTGTAGCGCAAAAGCAGTCTCAATAACGGCCCGGCACGATCAAATTCTTCCTTCAGTATTTGACCTTTTAAGCGATAGGCAAAACCACTGCTTTGTGCCGTAGCCCGATCCGGTGTCGTGTCCCCACCCATGAATAACGATATTCCAACGATGCCTTCTTTGCCGACCACGGCAACTTCGGCTGACTCGCCATTTTCCAGGACATAGAGCAGCGATACGATACATGAGACAGGGAAGTACACATATTGTAGCTGTACTCCCGATTCATACAGGGCTTCTCCCTGCTCAAAAGAGACTAACTCTAAGTGAGCGGACAGACGCTCAAATTCGGCAACAGACAATGCTGCAAGCAGATGATTTTGGGTTGGACTGTAAGAAATTTGCATTAACGATTTGTGAAATTTTTTGGTCTTGCTGAATACGGAAATAAAATTCTAATTAGAAATTTTTTAAAGGCTATCACGAACGATAAAAAAATTATGCGCGGTACAGCACACATGAATAAATGATTTTAAAAAAATCGAATTTAATGGTTTATTTGTTGTACTTGCGGCCAGTTTAGACCGACTTTGACGACAACATTTTTAACTATGTTCGCTATCGTACAGACGTGCGTTTGGGCGATGCGTAGGTTCTAATAGATGAGGATAGTTGACTAAATGTATGCAGGTTTAATGTCTCCCATACAGGCAATAGAAAACTAAACTAAGACCAAATTGGGTATCCATCCTTTACGGCGGCGACCAAAGATTCCTACCATCTACGAGCCTGGAAAACAATCATGAATATGCATTTGAATCAGTATGCTCTCTATAAGTTCAATTGGTTTAATACGTCCCCTTTTATAGTTGGAGCTGACTGATATGGGGAATCGAATTTTAGTGATCACAAATGATCGTGCCGATGCCCAAATACTTAATGATGTTTTGTCGCGAGCTAGTGATGGACCCTTTGAGATAAAAACTGTCACACAGCTTTGTGATGCACTGGACCATCTTAAAGAAGATAAAACAGACGCGATTTTGGTTGATTTAAGTTTGCCCGACTGCGATGGCATCGCTACGTTTGATCGTCTGTTTGCGCTTGTACCTCATATTCCCATTTTGACCTTATGTGATGACGGCGATGAGGATTGTGAGGCAATGGCGGCTGAAGCGGTGCAAAAAGGCGCTCAAGGCTACCTGACAAAAGGTCATTTTGGTAGTTATCTGGTGCCTCAATCCTTACGGAATATTATTCAGCGTAAAGCCGTAGAAGAAAATATTTATCTTGAAAAAGCGCGCGCAGAAATTACACTTAATTCGATTAGTGATGCGGTGATCGGTACAGATATGTTAGGTAACGTCGATTATCTGAATATCGCTGCTGAACATATGACGCTCTGGTCCAGAGAGGAGGCACGTGGTCACCCTATCAGCGATATTATGCCCATCATCAATGGGCAAACGCGTGAGCCTAAACCTAATCCGGTGACTCTGGTTTTGCATGAAGATAAAGCCACCGTACTGACGCCTGACACTGTATTGATCCGACGCGACGGTGTCGAGATTGCGATTGAGGATTCGACCTCGCCGATCCATGATTCCAATAGGAAAATTGCAGGAGCTGTGATCGTGTTTCACGATATTACGGCAGCGCGAGCGATGGCGATGAAGATGGCGCATCTGGCGCAACATGATTTTCTTACTAATTTGCCTAACCGCGTATTGCTTAACGATCGTATTGCCCAAGCGATTAATTTAGCAAAGCGGCGCGGTACCCATCTGGCGATCTTGTTTTTGGATCTGGATAATTTTAAGCATATCAACGATTCTTTGGGTCACTCCACAGGCGACAAACTATTGCAGTCGGTTGCAGGTCGTTTGTCCGCATGTGTAAGAGGCTCGGATACAGTGAGCCGACAGGGCGGTGATGAATTCGTTATTTTGGTATCGGAAGACCAGGGTGCGGAATATGCTTCTATCACCGCTGAAAAAATATTAGTTGCAATGGCAGAATCTCATGCCATTACTAAAAATGAGTTGCATGTGACAACAAGCATTGGCATTAGTGTTTATCCTGCGGATGGGCAAGATGCAGAGACGCTGATTAAAAATGCCGACACTGCAATGTACCAAGCCAAAGAAAAAGGCCGGAATAATTTTCAGTTTTTTAAAAACGAAATGAATATCCGTGCAGTTGAAAGGCAATTGATCGAAACCAACTTACGGCACGCGATTGAGAGACAAGAATTTTTGCTTTATTACCAGGTAAAAATCAATCTGGCTACTGACGAAATTACGGGTGCTGAGGCGTTACTGCGTTGGATGCATCCAGTATGGGGCTTGGTGTCTCCAGGGCGTTTTGTCGCGATAGCTGAGGAGTGTGGCCTAATCGTACCGATCGGTCGCTGGGTGTTGCAGGAAGCCTGCTCTCAACTGAAAAAATGGCAAAAGGAAGGACTAAAACTTGACTCAATTGCAGTCAATATCTCTGCAGTAGAATTTCGATTCCACGATTTCGTCGAGGGTGTCGCTGCGATTCTAAAAGATACTGGCTTAGAGGCGCGTTATCTGCAACTGGAAATCACTGAAAGTGTCTTGATGCGTGATGCGGAATGCAGCACCAGTATTTTGCAAGAATTAAAAAAAATGGGGATACAGCTGGCAGTAGATGACTTTGGTACGGGGTATTCGAGCTTAAGTTATCTGAACCGTTTTCCGATAGATGTACTTAAAATTGATCGCTCATTTGTGCAAGATATCGACAACACAAAAAATAATGGTTTTATTGTGAATGCGGTGATTGCAATGGGTAATAGTCTCAAACAAAAAGTGGTTGCTGAAGGTGTTGAGGAACAAATTCAACTGAACTTTTTAAAAGAAAATTTGTGTGAAGAAGGTCAGGGTTATTTTTTTAGCCGACCACTTCCAGCACAGGCTTTTGCTACCTTGCTTGCTAATGGACTACCCATATTAAAAGCTGCTAATACTAATATTAATCTCAATGCAGAGTAAGAAAAATTTGCTCTTCAAAACAGACCCTGGATAACAATCCTAAGATAGATTCTCTGTTCTGTTCGTTAACGTACATACGGTATCAGATGGCTTATGTATTCTACAAAACATACTCCGACCGTCAATTGTCGAACACTACTGAGGACTAATAGATGAAGTTTTACACTCCTCTGGCCAATCGTTTGCTCGCTGGTTTATCCAGCGACGAACAAGAGCACTTGGGTAAGCATTGCGATGTCGTTCATCTGGAATATGGACAGGTATTATTTGAACCTGGGCAGCAGATTGAGGACGTTTATTTTCCAGAGGATTGTCTGATTTCTCTTCTTGGCATATTAAATATGCGAACCAGCCTTGAGGTAGGATTGGTCGGTAATGAGGGTGTCGTTGGGATGTCACCGAATTTGATTACGCCAGCTCCTCAAGACAGCACAGAAAATGCTGAAAATAGGGTGGTGACTTTCAAAGTGCAAACCAGGGCCGTTGTCCAAAAAGCGGGCAGAGCGATTAAAATTTCTTCGGAAAATCTGATCGTTGAATGTAAAAAAAATCCTCAATTGCAATTGATTTTATTTAACTACGTTAACCGGTTTTTAGCGCAGACAACTCAAATTGCTGTCTGTAGTACATTCCATATGCTAGAAGCTCGTCTGGCGCGATCGCTGTTGACGACCAAGGACCATTTACAATCGTCAGAATTTCATTTAACCCATGAATTTATCGCTCATTCACTCGGTGTAAGAAGAGTCGGCGTCACCAAAGCAGCAAGTGCGCTGCAAAGACGCAATCTAATTGGTTATAGCAGAGGACAAATAAAAATTCTTGATGAAGCAGGCTTAGCCTCGGTATCTTGTGAGTGCTATCAGATCATCAAGGATATTAATGACATACATTGAGATCAGTTCAGATTAGTTCAGATCAATTAAGGTTGATTGAAATGGAAGTTTAAATATTTTTAAGGTGTTTGAGCCACCTTATTTTTGCAATTTAATTTCGCGTCTTGGACGGTCTTGCAGTATCTGATGGCGTCGATTATCTTTCATTTTTTTCCAATCTTTACATTCGTCTCGTGTCCTCAGACACGCGACGCAATATCCGGTCTTACCATCAAACTTACAGACCTCAATACAAGGTGATTTGGCACTCATCGGCTATATTTTTATCTGCTGGGATTTTAAATTGCCGTTGGTCCAACAAGCGCTTCGGAATGGACTTCAACCGTAATGTGTGACAGTCCTTTTACTTGCTTTAATTCGGTATGATAAAAAGCTGGGTTGCGCTCTGCGACTTTAGTGACGACTGATACTACTGCACCAAAGTGCCCGGGGCCAAGACGCCATACATGTAGATCGACTAATTTATCACCAGCAGTTTCTACCGCGATGCGCACTTTATTTGCAAGCGCATCACTTGGGCTAACATCCATCAAAATTGCGCCAGTGTCACGGATCAGGCCATAAGACCAGTTGGCGATGACGAGAGCGCCGATAATACCTGCCAATGGGTCCATCCATAACCAGCCATATATTTTCGCTAAAACTAAGCCGATGATAGCTAGCACGGATACGGCAGCGTCCGCGATGACGTGTACGTAAGCTGCTCGCATATTATGGTCGCGCGTATCGACACCATGATCGTCGTGTTCTGCATGTCCGTGGTTATCTTCGTCACCATGCGCATGTTCTTCAAACGTAGCGCTATATTCGTCATTAGGTAGCGCAAGAAGTACTTTAAATTCGTGCGGCTCAGGAATTGCTACCGTTGATTCAAGATAATCAGATTTTTGAGTAAACCCAAAAACTTGGCGTGTGCCATCAGGACGGATCGTCGTTACCGTTACATCCTGCGGTAATAATGCGACTTTTAAATTGTGTAAGGCGATACGAAATACCGGTGGGATACCATCTTCAAAAATCGAGAGTGCAATAACACCAGCGGAGGTCTTAATCTGCTGGACTTCTTCGGCATGATCGTGATTGTCTTCGTGTTTTTCATGCTGCGCATGAGTATGGCCATGAGAGTGCCCATGGCTATGTCCGTGGTGATCGCCACTTAATAACCAGGCACTGACAATATTGACCAATAAGCCCACGACAGCGATGGGAATTGCCTCATCAAAATGAATTGGCACCGGCGACAGCAGGCGAGAAATCGCCTCATATCCAATCAATAGTGCAATCATCGCTAAGATAATCGCACTGGTAAAACCTGCCAGATCACCTAACTTGCCTGTACCAAAGACAAAGCGTGGATTGTTCGCGTGTTTGCGGGCATAGGTATAAGCAAGCGCCGCAATTAACATCGCACCTGCATGGGTTGACATGTGCATGCCATCTGCTACCAGCGCCAAAGAGCCAAATAAGCTACCACCGATGATCTCTGCAATCATCATGGCGCTGCACAGCACAATTACAGCCCAGGTTTTACGGCCATTTTTGTCGTGACTTTCACCCAGAAAAACATGGTCATGACCAAGCGAGAAGGGTGTTTCGTACAAACTGCTCATAGCGTTACCTTTAATAATTATTTCTACTAATTTTTAATAATCTCTAAGCTTCAGCCTACTTAAAATAGCTGTGAATGATTTCTACCAATTGTTCTTTGCCGTCACTCTCTTCGCCATCATGCGGCTCAGCATCGACCAGATGAGTGCGGATGTGATCTTCCAATACAACAGCAAGCAAGCCGTTCATCGCGCCTCTGCAACTCGTGAGCTGCTGCAGTACGGTGATACAGCTACTTTCTTCAAGCAAAGTACGCTCAATCGCATCGATTTGTCCACGGATACGGCGTACACGGTTAAGAAGCTTCTGTTTATTGCGGACAGTATGACCCATGTTTGATCTCTAAATATAGGGTAGGGGACTATATTATAGTTTGAATAAAGCCTTAAGTCAGCAGAATTTATTTGGAGTAAAAAATGAAGAGGAACTGAGTGAAGATGCCTCGCGTTGAAGATAAAAAAACACAGAAATAGTTTGAGGTTCTTATATTTTTACACTGGGTTTTACTTGGCCTCAGCGTTATTCTCTATGTTACTAATGTATATACTGGTGGTGTGTATATTTATATTGTCCATATATTTTATGGTCTATCGTTGATATTTATTATAAATAGAGGGGAGTATATGTATCTGATCAATATTAAGTAGATGTCGACTTCATCTTTAAGATCTAATTACTTATATTTTTTTGCAGCGAGTTGTATACGTGGATTTATATGTAGTTTCTCGATAAAACCAGACGAAAAAAATTAAGGGGCATCGATCATTCAATCAATGCCCCCTTCAACGTAACTTGGCTTCTTAGCTTATTACGTCACTCGTTTTATCCAAATTACTTTTTGAGTGAATCTTTAATTGCTTCTTTGGCGTTGCCAATATTTTTCTCAGCTTTGCCTTCAGCCTGCTTCAACAAACCTTTAGCTTGTTGTTCTTTACTACCAACTAATTTGCCGGCACCTTCTTGTGCTTTGCCAGAAATTTCTTTTGCTACGCCTTTGACTTGGTCTTTATTCATGATTGTTTCTCCTTTAAATAATGGACAATTCCATCAACTTACTTCGCAATGAATTAAACAACTGATGGGGGGAGCTCGTGTGCGAAACGTTAAAAGTGTTTGCACAGACTATTTTTAAAGCTCTCTCAAATTCAGTAATTACAGATTAAAGAATGTTGATTAAATGATCTGTACGATAACGCACAGTTGCTTTAAAAATCTCCTCAAACTTTGCTCTTACTTGAGCGCGACGCTGACATATTTAAGGATATTTCTGCAAATCAACGTAGTAGCTCGTTTTGATCAAGATTGTCGCTATGTACGTTGGCGTACCGAGTTTTTAAAAGTTAAAGCCTATAAGAAAGCACTATCTATTTGTAATTTATTTACTTATGCGTTGCATTCACTCATGGTCAATTCTGCATAACTTGTATGTCTTGTTTTAATAATCTAGACACCTCGAGTGCAGGAACCATCATCGTAAAGTCCGACTCCCATGTTAAAAGAAATTACTGTTTTAAGCCTTGACTCAGACGAAGAAAACTCATTGCCGCCACTAAAGTCAGAGTTGTTTAGTGCCGCTCAGATGGAACATCATGGTGGCGTCCTGGCAAAATCCCATAAAGTACATCATGACAAAAAGCCAGATCAGCTTTTATCTCGCCTGGCTGATAATGAAGAAGCATTGATCAATGCCTGTGCCGCACTGACTTCCGCATTAAAAGATAATCGTCAAATTACGCCTGCAGCTGAATGGTTATTGGATAATTTTTATTTGATTGAAGAGCAGATTCGCACGGCAAAGCAGCATCTTCCAAAAGGGTACAGCAAAGAGTTACCTCGCTTGATTAAAGGCACATATAGCAATCGCCCAAGGGTATACGACATTGCGCTAGAGACTATTTCACATGGTGACGGCAGGATAGATCCTGAAGGCTTAAGTCGATTTGTCGCCGCATATCAACAAGTGACTGTGCTCAAATTAGGTGAGCTATGGGCTATTCCCATCATGCTGCGCTTAGCGTTGATTGAAAATTTACGTCGTGTAGCGACCCGTATTGCATCTAGTCGGGTCGATAGAAATTTGGCTGGTAGTTGGGCCGATCAGATGATCGAGGCTGCAGAAAAAGATCCGAGTAAATTAATTTTATTAGTCGCCGATATGGCGCGCTCAGAACCGACTTTGAACAGTGCATTTGTCGCCGAGGTGGCGCGTCGTCTGCAAGGACAAAGTCCTGCGTTGACGCTGCCCTTGACCTGGATATCGCAGCGCTTAGCGGAATCCGGTACCACGATAGAGCATTTGGTTCAATTAGAGAGCCAGCGGCAGGCGGCGGACCAAGTATCCATCAGTAATAGCATTTGCAGTTTGCGCTTTTTGGGAATGATGGACTGGCGTGAGTTTGTAGAAACCATGAGCCATGTTGAGTATGTGCTTAGCCTTGATCATGCAGACATCTATAACAAGATGGATTTTTCTACCCGCGATTCTTATCGACATGTGATAGAAAATCTTGCGAAACGTTCATCATTGACGGAAGTCGAAGTCGCACAGCAAGCCCTGTTATTGTCTGAGCTGGCCGCTAAACTTAATGGTGATGAGGAAAGTGTTGATATTCGTACTGCACACATCGGTTATTACCTGATTGGAAATGGCCTATCGGCGTTAGAAAAACGCATTAATGTCCGGTATGGTTTATTCCAGAACGTGGCACAAAAGTGTAAAAAAATTCCTTTACACCTTTATCTCGGTTCCATCGCTTTACTGACAATCATTTTCACATCTATTCTGCTGAATCATTCTTACGACGATGGTGTACGTGACGGCATGCTCGTATTGCTGGGCGTGATTGTCGTTATCGCCAGCAGTCAGTTAGCGATCGCTTTAATCAATTGGCTGGTCACTGTATTGGCAACTCCGCAGGCTTTGCCGCGGATGGATTTTTCTAAAAGTATTCCGCCTTCGGCACGTACTTTAGTAGTGGTGCCGACGATGTTGTTTCATGTACAGAATATTGAGTTTTTATGCGAAGCCTTAGAGGTGCGTTATCTCGCTAATCGGGACGACAATCTACGATTTTGCTTATTGACAGATTTGCCGGATGCCAAGACTGAAACGACGCCAGCCGATGAGGCTTTGGTAGAGCAAGCAGTGGCATTAATTACCGCATTAAATGAACGCTACACTACAATCACCGCCTCAAACAAGAGTAGTCCATTTCTATTGTTACACAGGGCTCGTCGCTGGAATCCTCAAGAAAAAATGTGGATGGGATATGAGCGCAAACGCGGCAAATTATCTAACTTAAATGCGTTTTTACGCAATGGCTCTTGCGATATATTAACTGGCGAAGGATGTGAGCAACGGGATGCTTTGTTTGAGCGTATTGTCGGCGATGTACTCGCTTTGACCAGCGTTAAGTATGTCATTACCTTAGATTCCGATACACAATTACCACGCGATTCAGCACGCCAGTTTATTGCAACGATGGCGCATCCACTAAACCAGGCACGTTATGACGAAGTTAAGCAACGTGTGGTGGAAGGCTACGGCATATTACAACCGCGCGTGGTGGCTAGTCTGCCTAGTGCCAACGCCTCAATATATGAAAAATTATGTGGTGGGGAGGCCGGGATTGATCCCTACACGCGCTCGGTGTCTGATGTGTATCAGGATTTATTCCAAGAGGGATCATTCATTGGTAAAGGTATTTATGATGTGGATGCGTTCGAGCAGGCATTGCATCAGCAATTGCCAGAAAATCGTATTCTCAGTCATGATCTGCTAGAAGGTTGCTATGCCCGCGCCGGGTTAATCAGTGATCTGCAATTACATGAAGAATATCCGTCACGCTATAGCGCAGATGTCAGTCGCCGCCATCGGTGGATTCGTGGTGACTGGCAACTAATATCTTGGCTCATGCCAAAAGTCCCTGTAGTATTAAGTAGTCCTGATGGCTTGGGTGCTGCATCAACTTCTAAGAAATCGTCCGCTGCTCAAAGTGGATCTATCGTTGATCAAAATGCGAAGTTTGAAGCTAGCTCCTCAATTGCGCCAGTTAAAATAAGTAACATCATCCGCAAACCAAATCCGCTATCTACCTTGTCACGCTGGAAAATTTTAGATAATTTACGACGTAGTTTGACGTCGCCGGTCTTGCTAACACTATTGGTACTGGGCTGGATAAAATTACCATCGTCGTGGTTGTGGAGTGTTTCTGTTCTTGCCGTTTTATTTTTACCTTCGTTGGCAGCATCTGTATTGGAGTTACTCAGAAAACCGCGTGAAGTATTAGTCCGTCAGCATCTGGTCGCCAGCTTCCGGTCTATGGAGCAACACACGACGAATGCACTATTAAACCTCGCCTTCCTTCCTTATGAAGCTTTTTATAGTTTGGATGCGATATTCAGAACGGTATGGCGAAAATGGATTTCACATCGCCGCTTGCTGGAGTGGAATCCCTCTAGCGAATCAAATCAAAAAGCCGGTACAACGCTGTTTGCATCAATCCGCACTATGTGGAGCGCACCCGTATTTGCCATTCTGGTTTTAGTGGCAATTATTAGCTTACGTCCAGGCGCCTTATCCCTTGCATTGCCATTCTTGTTGTTGTGGATGATTTCGCCTGTGATTGCTTGGCGCATTAGTTTGCCTATTCCTGAACGGCACTCTGCTTTAGAGGCGAATCAGCTAGTGTTTTTGCATCGTCTGTCACGTAAAACCTGGGCATTTTTTGAAACCTATGTCGGGCCTGAGGACAACTGGCTTCCGCCTGATAATATGCAAGAACACCCAGTTGCCGTCGTCGCTCACCGGACCTCGCCCACGAATATTGGATTGGCGCTGCTGGCGAATTTTTCTGCCTACGACTTTGCCTATATCGACATGGGGCAACTGCTGATACGTACTGAGAATACGATGCGCAGCATGGGGCAGTTAGAACGTTATCAAGGTCATTTCTATAATTGGTATGACACACTAAGTCTAAAGCCTTTAAATCCTGTCTACGTATCGACCGTTGATAGTGGCAACCTGGCGGGACACTTGTTAACAATGCGTGCCGGATTATTATTGCTGCCGGACCAAAGTATTTTGTCACCAAGCATATTCACTGGCTTGGGCCACACATTTAGCGTGTTACTCGACTTGGCAAAGCAAAATAAAACAGACGCTTCTGCGACTAATATTAATTATATTGCCGCTGCTGTTAGCGATAGCATGCTTGAGTTCAAGAAGCAATTAGCCACGACATCAGCGACGCCACCAGCGACCTTATCTGAAGCATATGAATTGCTAGCAATATTCCTGAGTAAGGCCAGTGATTTAACTGCTGCGATCGCGTCTGACCCCGGTCTCAGTAATGATAAAAAAGCCGAGATGCTCTGGTGGGCAAATGCTTTGATAAAGCAATCCCATGAGGCGCAGCAGGATTTATTATTGTTAGCACCTTGGCTCGCGATGCCGAATGTAGGAAATTTAATTCAGTATTTGCCCGAATTAAATAGTCTTTTAAATCTGAGTGATCTGGCAAGACTAGACGCAAAAATGCGGGCACAAATACAGACATTGGTCTCTAGCATAGAAGAGTCATCATCAGCGTTAGCTTTGGATCAGCAAACGCATTGGAATAATGTGATGGATTTCGTAGCAGAAGGCAGTCGGCGCGCAACTGAGCGTATGGGCACAATTACACGCTTAGCTTTACAGGCCACAGAGTTTGCGCGTATGGAGTACGGCTTTTTATATGACGCAGCGACCCATCTGTTAGCGATTGGTTATAACGTGACAGAACGTAGGCGTGATACCGGGTCTTATGATTTATTGGCATCAGAAGCAAGGCTATGTAGTTTTGTCGCTGTGGCGCAAGGCCAGTTGCCGCAAGAAACCTGGTTTGCGCTAGGGCGACAGTTAACGATTGCCGGTGGCGAACCGATTCTCTTGTCGTGGAGCGGATCGATGTTTGAGTATTTGATGCCATTATTGGTGATGCCAAATTATCAGAATACTTTACTCGATCAAACTTATAAATCTGTTGTAGAGCGACAAATTGAATACGGTGCGCAGCGCGCCGTGCCTTGGGGTATTTCTGAATCGGGTTATCACGCTTTTGATGCCAGTCTTAATTATCAATATCGCGCGTTTGGCGTACCTGGCCTGGGATTGAAGCGGGGCTTGGGTGATGACCTTGTGGTTGCACCTTATGCCTCTGCAATGGCACTTATGGTGGCGCCAGATCAGGCCTGCACCAACCTCCAGCGATTAGTGGAGGAGGGTGCCGAAGGACGTTTGGGTATGTTTGAGGCGATCGATTACACACCATCCCGTCTGCCGCGCGGACAAACGCAAGCATTGATCCGGTCATATATGGCACATCACCAAGGCATGAGTTTGTTATCGCTTGCGTATGTGCTGCTGGATCGGCCTATGCAAAAACGTTTTGAATCTGATCCTCTGTTCCAGGCAACGCTGTTATTGCTGAAAGAGCGGATTCCAAAACCAAGTAGTCACTATTCAAACACCACAGAACTGGCGGATATCCGCTCTACTGCCAGCGAGCAGCAAATGCCTATGCGCATTATCAATAGAGTCGATACGCGTTTGCCTGAAATTCAATTATTGTCCAACGGCAGATATAACGTCATGGTCACCAATACCGGCGGCAGCTACAGTCGCTGGCGTGATTTGGCGATTACACGCTGGCGTGAAGATAGTACTTGCGATAATTGGGGCACGTTCTGCTATGTGCGCGATCAGTCCGACTCTAGTTATTGGTCCACCTCATATCACCCGACTTTAAAATTACCTAAAACGTATGAAGTGATTTTTTCAGAAGGTCGGGCAGAAATTCGACGTCACGATAATGGCTTTGACATGCATACCGAAATCGTCGTGTCGCCGGAGGACGATATCGAATTGCGCCGCACCCGTATCACCAACCGGACCCGGTTCACAAAAACAATTGACCTGACCAGTTATGCAGAAGTGGTGTTGGCACCTGCTGCCGCAGATACGATGCATCCTGCTTTTAGTAATCTGTTTGTACAAACAGAAATCCTGTCTCAGCAGCAGGCGATTTTGTGTGTACGTCGTCCGCGTTCTGAGAATGACTTTACGCCTACCATGTTCCATCAGATGGTGGTGCATGGCGCGACCAGTGATGCGGTCTCTTACGAGACAGATCGCATGGCATTTATCGGACGCGGCAATACCGTCGCAGCGCCTGTTGCAATGACGACAAAGACATTATCTGGCAGCCAGGGATCAGTGCTTGATCCGATTGTGGCGATTCGTCATCAGATCACCTTAGCGCCAGAACAAACTGCGATTATTGATATTGTGACCGGCGTTGCAGAGACACGTGACGTAGTCCTCAGCATGATTGAAAAATATCAAGATATGCATTTGGCTGACCGTGTATTTGAATTGGCCTGGACGCATAGTCAGGTGGTATTGCGCCAGCTTAATGCTAGCGAAGCTGATGCTCAATTATATGAGCGGCTAGCCAGTTCGATCATTTATCCTAATGCTTTGTTACGTGCCGATGCCAGTATTTTAGTAAAAAACCGTCGTGGTCAATCTGGTCTGTGGAGTTATGCAATCTCCGGTGATTTACCTATTGTTTTAGTACATATCGGTGATGCAGAAAATATTGAATTAGTACGCCAGATGGTGCAGGCACATGCCTATTGGCGTATGAAAGGTTTAGCCGTCGATTTAGTGATCTGGAATGAAGATCGTGCTGGTTATCGCCAGATATTACAAGAGCAAATCATGGGTTTAGTTGCCTCAGGTATTGAGGCGCATGCGATGGAGCGTCCGGGCGGTATTTTTGTACGTCTTGCTGATCAGATACCAAATGATGACAGGATCTTATTGCAATCTGTTGCACGCGCTATTTTGTCTGATAGTCGCGGTACTCTGGCAGAGCAAATCAACCGACGTGGACAAGTGGAAGTACGTCCGCCACAACTGACAGTGACCCGACAGTTACCTGCAGCTTGGCAAGCAACTTCAGTATCGTCAAACACTATTCATTCACCGGTTTCTAGCAGACTGACTGATCTGGCAGACTTGATTTTGCCGAACGGCTTAGGTGGTTTTAGTAAAGATGGTCGTGAGTATATTATCCGTACCAATGAGTCCAATCTGACTCCCGCACCGTGGGTCAATGTATTAGCCAATCCACATTTTGGAACCGTCATTTCAGAGAGTGGCCAGTCTTATACCTGGGGTGAGAACGCGCATGAATTCCGACTGACACCTTGGTCTAATGATCCAGTTTCTGACAATGGAGGCGAGGCATTTTATTTGCGTGATGAAGATACCGGACACTTCTGGTCGCCAAGCCCCTTACCACGCCGTGGTCAAGGCGACTATGTAACGCGCCACGGTTTTGGCTATAGCGTGTTTGAACATACTGAGGCAGGTATTACATCCGAATTGTCGGTCTTTGTTGCGCCGGATGATGCGGTTAAATTTTCGGTACTTAAAATACGCAATGATACTGGTGAGACAAGACGCTTATCCGCAACCGGTTATGTAGAATGGGTCTTGGGTGATGTTCGCCAAAAATCCGTCATGCATATCGTGACTGAAGCCGATCCTGCCACAGGCGCCATATTTGCCCGAAACTTCTATAACTCAGAATTTTGTGATCGCACCAGTTTCTTCTATGTCGATGCGATGAAATTGACGATGAGTGGCGACCGGACAGAATTTATTGGACGCAACGGTAGTCTACAAAATCCTGCCGCAATGAGCCGATCTCGGTTATCAGGAAAATTAGGTGCCGGTCTTGACCCTTGTGCCGCGATACAAGTGCCATTTGAGTTAGGTGACGGTGAACAGCATGAGATTATTTTTATGCTCGGTGTTGCGGGACAACGTAGTGCGGACGTCAGCAATTTAATACAACGCTTCCGCAGTAAATTAGCGACCCAGGAGACACTCACTAAAGTCAAAAATTATTGGCAACATACTTTGGGCGCAGTGCAAGTAGAGACGCCAGACATTGCCCTCAATATGTTGACCAACGGATGGTTGATGTACCAGACCATCGCTTGTCGCTTATGGGCACGGAGTGGCTTCTATCAGTCCGGTGGCGCATTCGGTTACCGCGATCAGTTGCAAGATGTGATGGCGATCATGCATACCCGTCCGGAAATGGCTCGCGAACATATTTTGGTCTGCGCCGCGCATCAATTTATTGAGGGTGACGTACAGCATTGGTGGCATCCGCCTATGAATCGCGGGGTACGCACCCATTGCTCTGATGATTATTTGTGGCTGCCGCTAGCGACTTGCCGTTACCTGACAAGTACCCATGATCATCGGATACTAGATGAGTCGGTTATTTTTATTGAGGGTCGTCAGTTGAATGCAGATGAAGATTCTTATTACGACTTACCTGGACAATCTAATCAATCCGCCTCGCTGTACGACCATTGTGTTCGCTCGATCTTACATGGCTTACGATTTGGCGCACATGGATTACCGTTGATAGGTTCATGCGATTGGAATGATGGCATGGATAAAGTCGGCGCCGCAGGCAAGGGCGAAAGTGTCTGGCTAGGATTTTTCTTGTACGAAGTCTTGATGCAATTTTCTGCTATCGCACAGCAACGAGGTGATCAAAGTTTCTCTTACCGATGCCAGCTAGAGGCTCAAAAATTACAAACTAATATCGAGCAGCACGCTTGGGATGGAGGTTGGTATCGTCGTGCTTATTTTGATGACGGCACACCTTTAGGTTCTGCCAGCAACGCTGAGTGCCAGATTGATTCAATCTCACAAAGCTGGTCTATTTTGTCGGAGGCTGGCGATCCTGTCCGTGCCCATACTGCTATGCAAGCAGTCAATCAACATCTGGTTCGTCGTGACCACGATTTAGTCCAATTACTCGATCCGCCATTTGATAAATCTGATCAAAATCCTGGCTATATCAGAGGATATCTACCTGGTGTACGTGAAAACGGAGGGCAATATACTCATGCTGCAATCTGGACTGCGATGGCATTTGCCAAACTAGGTGATAGCGAAAAAGCCTGGGAATTAATGACTATGATTAATCCAATTAATCATGCACTCACTCCCGCAGCAGTTACCACTTACAAAGTAGAACCGTATGTGATCGCAGCCGATGTCTACGCAGTATCACCACATATCGGACGCGGTGGCTGGACCTGGTATACAGGATCATCTGGATGGATGTACCGCTTTATCACGGAGTCATTATTAGGTTTGACACTCGATGGAGAAAAACTATATTGCACACCTTGTATGCCTGTCGATTGGACAGAATTTAAATTACGCTATCGATACAAAGAAACCAGCTACAAGATCAACGTGACACAACAACTCGGTAGCGAAGTCAGTAAAGGAATTTCAGTGGATGGCGTCATGCAAGACTCCGCATTTATACCGCTGATCAATGATCAGCAAGAGCATATTGTCGAGATTATGTTAGTCAACCTGAAACCGCTTGCGTTGGCTGATGGTGGTGTTGAAACTTAAGTGGATGACTCAGGTAAAGCAACACGCAACGTAATATAGTAAGCAGAGAAAATATCCGATACTTAATGCGTAGAAGATGCATAAAATACCGCATTTTTTACGCCATTGTGTACAACGTCGTTAGGATTTTTACTCTGGCTTTTTTATATACTGATAACGAGTATTTATTAGTCGTCCATGAATTATCTGGCCAGTATGGTATTTTTAATAAAATAGATGGGGAGTATAGGTAAAACGACTAACAGTTAGAAATCATTTTAATTTATTCTATAAAAACATAATTCCCTATTGGTCTGATTGCTCATGTACAGATTTTTTCTGTAGCGGACGACATAGATAAATAAAAATTATTCAAAATATTTCTCAATAAATTCGGTGTCGACTTCAATTTTTCAGAGGTCTTGGCTGCATTAACTCCGTTTTAACCTCCCCACAAATTACCTTTAGCAAGTCAGTGCGCGCTACCTCATGTACGCGCTGTATATGCATGCGGTATTGCGTATTTTTAAAAAATTTAATTTTTTAATTTCTATGTTGGTTAGCGCACAGAAGCCATATGTACAACTCCGTAAGCTCCGTTCTCATGCGTTGCCGTGAAATTTTCTCTGGTTGTTTATAGGAAGAATTTTTAAATTTCTCCGTCATCAATATCTTTATTTTTTCAATGTTTTCTAATTCGTTTTCTAACTACTTTATACTCAGGGTCTTATATGCATAAATTTAATAAAATCGCGCTCGCAGCCAGCTTATTGTGCGGAGTAGTATCCAGCAGCATGGCACAGCGTGCGCCAGAAAATTATGACTACAATCCATCTTGGTATGTCGCACCTAGTTTGGGTGTATTAGACGCAGATACGCACTATGGCGTGACAGGACATGGTCAAGCTGCTGCAATACGTTTTGGTAAAGCGATCTCCCAAGATTGGGATTTGCAATTTGGTACTAGCTACGGACGTAAGCGTGAAAACGGTACACGTTATCAACAAAATACATTAGGCGTCGATGCGATGTATATGTTTTCGCGTAAGAGTTTCCGCCCATTTGTCTTGATCGGCGGCGGCGCTCAATATGACAAAATCAACACGCCACTTGGCGAACGTGATGCGACTTCTCCTTACATCAACGCAGGTGCTGGTTTTCAATATGGCTTTACCGACCAGTTAGCAATGCAAGCTGATATCCGTCGTGTACATGGTTTTATCCGTGGTGATGATTTAGGATTTAGTCATTCGAATAATAATTATTTGAATGTCGGTCTGGTCTATACATTTGACAAGCCAGTGCAGCGTGCTGCCCGTGTAGAGCCCGCTCCGGAGCCAATGCCAATTACAGAAACAATGCCAGCACCAGTGCCGCCAACACCTGCGCCACCGCCACCACGTTTTGAAAAAGTCACATTGTCTGCAACAGAATTATTCGGTTTTGACAGCGCAAAACTAGGTATGCCACAACCGAAATTAGATGAAATTGCTAACGTGTTAAACAACAATACGCAAATCAATGATGTCGTCGTCAGCGGGTATAGCGATCGTATCGGTTCGCCTAAATACAATCTGAAATTGTCACAACGTCGTGCAGATGTCGTCAAAGCCTATTTGATCGATAAAGGTGTTGCTGCTACACGTTTAACAGCGCAAGGTAAGGGCGAAACAAATCCAGTCGTGCAGTGTACTGAAAAGAATAAGGCCGCTTTAATTACTTGCCTGGAACCAAATCGCCGCGTAGAAGTAGAGCAAATTACTGTTGAACGTCGCGTTCAGTAATGTTTTGCTAGCCCATATATAAAATATGCGGTGAGAATATAGTTAGATTATTTCTGATTTATTTCAGATAGGTAAAACGGCTAGAACAAAACATTGTTCTAGCCGTTTTACTTTGTAAAAATTTTTATGGTTTTGTAATTTTAGTTATGACTGTATCTAAACTCAGGTCACGCAAGCTACCAAAACACAGCGCATACTGACGGGTAAATTCTGCACCTAATAAAAATATTTGCGCTGAATAATAAACCCACAGCAATAATGCAATCATCGATCCGGCAGCACCAAAACTATTTGCTATGCCGCTGTTCCCGATATACACACCGATGCCATATTTGCCGATAGTGAATAATCCTGCGGTACCAGCGGCACCAATCCAGACATCGCGCCAGGATAATTTTACCTGCGGCAGCATTTTAAAAATCACTGCAAAAAGTGAGGCAATAACACCAAACCCAATTAATGAGGACAATGGCATTAAAACTACCGCAACATCGATTTGCAAGGCATCCCAATAATGCTCTAAAAATACCAGCACCGCACTGACAACCAGCGATACCAGCATCAAAAATGCCAGCACTAATATCAGACCAAACGATAATAAGCGCGTACGTATCACTACCCAAATACTAGATTGACGTGTTTTTGGTACTTGCCAAATTTCGTCCAGACTTTCTTTCAATTCTGCAAAAACGCTGGTCGCACCAATCAATAACAATACGCTGGCAATGATGGTCGCCATACGCCCATCCTCCGGGTTACGTGCACCAGCCAACAGCATCTGAATCGTCTCGGCACTATTGTGACCTACCAGGCCTTGCAGCTGACTAAATATCTCGCCCTGAGCCGCTTGTTTGCCATAAAAGAAGCCTGCAATTGCCAACACCAATACCAAAATCGGCGCCATAGAAAACAAGGTGTAAAACGCCAAGGCGGCACCTTTACTTGCCGCTCTATGGTTTATCCATTCTTTTATAGAAAGAAAAATGACTTTAATCATTTTTTTGATCAAGGAGGAATTGGGATTTACTAATTGATTATAAGTTTGCTCGGACATGTTCTCAAATTGTTTCATTTTTTGGATTTTTTGATGATGCTTTAATTTAGTTGGAATATGTTTATTTTCATAAAAAAATTAAAAATTTGTGTGCGTTAGCGAACAGAGTATCAACATGGCTAAAGGCATGATTAAGTCACCAGTGGGGCTGAATTTTAATGATCTGAATAAGATCAAAACCATTAACAAGACCAGCCTCTCTAAAGCACGGATGGACGTCATTTATAGATAGTGCTCCATTGTGCTGATCGATTTACGTACTCATAAAATCAAAGGACATGTCATGAAAAAATTATCCACAGGACTATATTGGGGTGCAACCGGCGCACTGTTAATCTTACTGGCTGGGTGCAATAAGCCAACCGATGTTGCCGGTAGTTCAGCACCGGATATCTCTGTCGGTACGCAAGTTGACGATACTGTTGTCAGCGCCAAAGTGTCTTCTGCTTTATTAGCTGACAATGAGGTAAAAGCGTATGACATTAAAGTAGCTACTCGTAAAGGCGAGACAATGTTAAGCGGCTTTGTTGATAGTCAAAGTCAGATTGATCACAGCGTTGCGATTGCGAAAAATGTAGAAGGTGTTAAGTCTGTCGATAATAAATTAATGCTGAAAGAATCAAGAACCATCGGCAATAAAATTGACGATGGCGTTATCACCGCAAAAGTGAAATCTGCCTTGATCGCTGATGCCTCTATTAAAAGTTTAGATATTGCCGTGATCACTAGCAAAGGTGACGTTCAACTCAGTGGTTTTGTCGATAGCGATACACAAATTGTGCGTGCAACCGAAGTAGCCAAAACGATTGAAGGCGTACAAAAAGTAACTAATCAGATGAGTATAAAAAAGTAATTTGATTAGGTAATCAGTTATCGTGCCAGGCGGATGCCAGAGAACTGCCAACAAGTATGCGCAGGGAAAAAATTACGATAACTAGCTCTGAGGTGGTTTATTGGTGTAGCACATGAGCCACCTCGCAATACATATTGATTGACCATAAATTTACCGTTGTACTCACCAACGGCATCTGTTTTTGCGCGAAAGCCAGGGTAGGGAGCATAACTTGATTGTGTCCATTCCCATACATCACCAAACATCTGCTTTAGCTCATGCGCAGACAACGGATTGTGAAGATCCTGATCGGGCATAGGATGAAATAATCCGCTGTCAGAAAAATAGCCTTTTAACGGCAAGTTCTCAGCGGCATTCTCCCATTCAGCCTCCGTCGGTAGTCGTGCGTCTGCCCAACGAGCATACGCATCGGCTTCAAAATAAGATATATGTACGACGGGTTGATCAGGATTAAGTGGAACTAGTCCGTTCAAGGTGAATTCATTCCAAGCATTACTTTCTTGCACCCAATATAAAGGGTGATGGCGATCTTGTGCTTTAAGCCAATCCCATCCTTCTGATAACCAATATTGCGCTTGCTGATAACCACCCTCAGCAATAAATTGAGCGTATTCGCTATTGGTCACTAAACGTGAAGCCAGTTGATACGCTTGTAAATAAACCTGATGTCGTGGTGTCTCGTTATCAAAGAAAAATTCCGTATTTTCTAACTTATTTTCTGAGCTATTACGACCTATTTCAACAAGTCCAGCATCAAAATTACACCATACTAAATCCTGTGTGGCTTTTGGCAATTTAGTCGGTAATTTATTCGGTAGTTCAGCTGACTTGGAGGTATTTTTATAACCAGGGAATAAAGGGTTGAGTGAGAGTAAATATTTAATATCGGTTAGCATCAATTCTTGATGTTGTTGCTCATGATGCAGTCCCAGTTCTATCATTTGCAATAGGGCTTGGTTATCGATATTGGACACTAATAATGCTTGAATCCGTTGATCGACATTAGCGCGATAATCGATGACTTCATCCAAGCTGGGGCGAGTTAGCATACCGCGTTGCGAACGAGGATGCTTGTCACCGATGGCGTTGTAATAGGAATTAAACAGAACACGAAAGGCTGGATGATAGGGCGTAAATTTTAGCTCCCAAGGCTCTAACACAAAGGTTTCAAAAAACCAGGTGGTATGCGCCAGATGCCATTTAATTGGACTAGCGTCCGGCATAGGCTGCACGCAACAATCTTCTGCTGAGAGTGGTGCAGCCAGAGACATCGTTTGATTACGGATTGAGGTGTAATTATGATGTGAATTGGTAGATATCATTGGCCGGACGATTAGTGGTTGAACTGATTGAATTGATGGAATATAAATTGTATTGACGAATTAGCAGAAATTTTAAATTTTTTTACAGTGATTTTTGATGAAAATTTTAAGGTCTGGCCAGCATCACGGCGAATAAATTATTCTCATCAGTCCACATCTGAGAATGTTTAAATCCGCCTTGCGCCAAAAGATCTATAAATGCTTCGGGTGTATATTTGTAGCTGTTCTCTGTATGGATTTTCTCACCGGTTTTAAAATGACGGTTACCGCCACGCCACGATACTTGAGTGTCCTCGATTGCCTCCAGATGCATTTCAATACGTGACTCGTCCATATTGAAAAGTGCAAGATGTCGCCATTGATTCAGCTTGAAATCACTTGCGATAAGACGATTGATATGATTTAACACATTGAGATTAAATGCCACCGTAATGCCTGCTGCATCGTCATAGGCAGCTTCCAGAATTGCACTATTTTTTCTTAAATCGACACCAATCAATAATGCGCCGTCGACATCAATCAATGTTCGGATACGGGTTAGCAAAGCCAATGCGTCTGGTCGATCAAAATTGCCAATAGACGATCCTGGATAAAATACTAAGCGTTTTCCCATAGGTAAATCGTCTGGTAATGCTACGTCAGAGGTAAGATCAGCTACTACTGGACGGATATCAATTTCTGGGAACTCTTGTCGCAAATTACGGACTGAGTCGACCAAGAAATCGGATGCAATATCAACGGCAATAAATCTGGCAGGATGAATAGATCGGAACAAATGACGAACTTTTTCGCAACTGCCGGCACCTAATTCAATAATAGTCCGGTCTTTTCCAACGGCTTGTGCGATTTGTTCGCTACAGCTGGCCATGATGGATTGCTCTGTTCTCGTCAGATAATATTCAGGCAAACGCGTAATCGCTTCAAACAGTTCGCAGCCTTTTGTGTCATAAAAATATTTTGGTGAAATCTGTGCAGATGGCTGACTTAGCCCCTCTATGATTTCGATACGTTGCAGATTTTCTATATCAGACATGGCGGTTTTAAGATTCATGTTTTTTAGAACCCTGTTTTAAGAGCCACATTTTAGCTTCGTTTTTTTCTCACGCATCGTCATAAATTCTTCAGCCGCTGTCGGGTGAATGCCGATTGTTTTATCAAAGTCTGCTTTGGTTGCTCCCATGCGGATTGCGACTGCGAGTCCCTGGATAATTTCTGGCGCATCGGGACCGATCATGTGTGCGCCCAGTATTTTTTGGGTATTGGTATCGACAATAAGCTTCATCAATGTTCGCTCATGATTACCGGATAAGGTATTTTTTAGTGGTTTGAAGTTACTACTGTAGACATCGATTTCTTCATATTGATCGAGCGCGTCTAATTCACCTAGGCCAACAGTTCCCACAGGAGGCTGACTGAATACGGCAGAAGGAACAATACTGAAATCGGGTAAGCTTGGAGTCGGGCCAAACAACGAGTTCGCCAACGCAGCGCCCTCGCGAATTGCCACAGGAGTAAGGGCAATGCCATTGGTCACGTCGCCAACTGCAAAAATATGTGGGACGCTGGTACGCGACGTATGATCAACGCGCACGCCGCCCGCTATGACATCGACACCAATCTTCTCTAAATGCAGATTGTCAATTTGTGGAATTCGGCCAGTCGCATACATGACAGTATCGAACATAAGATGGCCGTGATCACCTTTGTCCATATTGACCTTGATTAGTCCATCGTCTTGCTTAATCAATTCGCTTACTGTGCTATTAAGTACAATCGTGATTCCCTTTTTACGCATTTCCTCTTGCAGATGTAAGCCAAGATCGGGATCAAAACCACGTAGTATCTGCTCGCCTCGATAAGACAGAGTCACCTCTGCACCAAGCGCGTTAAAAATACCTGCAAATTCGACCGCGATATAACCTCCGCCGACAATTAAAACTTTCTTTGGTAGCTCGGCCAGTTCAAAAGCTTCGTCCGAGGTAATGGCATATTCAATTCCAGGGATTGATGGACGGTAAGGTCTGCCACCAGTTGCGATCAAAATATATTTTGCACGGATACGCTGACCATTCACCTCAACAGTATGATCGTCAACAAAATGCGCACGACCGTTTAGCACACTCACACCAGAATTATTTAACAAGTCCTGATAAATCCGACTAAGACGATCAATTTCTTTGTCCTTAGCGGTAATTAATTTTTTCCAGGAAAAAGTTGGCTTAGAAATTGTCCAGCCGTAGCCCTCTGCATCGGAGAAATCATCAGCGAAATGTGAGGCATAAACTAAGAGTTTCTTGGGAACGCAACCTCGGATAACGCAGGTGCCACCGTAACGGTCGCTTTCTGCAATTGCGACTTTCACGCCATGACTTGCTGCGACACGTGCGGCCCGAACACCGCCGGAACCGCCACCAATCACAAAAAAGTCAAAGTCAAAATCAACATTGCTCATGGAATTCCTTTCGTCTTAAAACGGATTTGAACGATCCATACAGTAGTTGATTTCACTATCAGCCATTATTCTTGGATCAGTCAGGAGAAAATCTTGGCAATAACAAGGAAGTCTATTTTTAAAACGGAAAATGCGCACGTCACATCCAGCAAACAACCTGTGAGCGTTTATTTGCATATGCTTATTCCGGGATGATTATAAACGGCTTAGATTAATGTCACATGACAAGAGAATATTCTCGAAGAGATCGAGAATATTTTTGAGGAGTGTTGAATAGATTGTCGTCAATCAATCACGGCGTGGCAGCATCCTGATCAGAGTATTATCCTTAATAATATAATGATGAAATAGGGCAGCTAAGGCATGTAGTCCAATCAAAAAATATCCTATTGTTGCGGCTGTTTCATGCACTTCCTTGATTAACCCTGCTGTCGATTTATTTTCTCCAATTAACATTGGTATTTGCAAACCGAAAAATGGGACTGTTTTCCCTTTCGCACTGAGTATCAGCCATCCTGCGATTGGCATGCCTATCATTAGGACGTAGAGCGCAATCTTCATTAATTTGGCGAGCATTTTTTGCCAATTGGCTGGCTCAGGAGTAATTATCGGTGCTGTCTGAATCGCTTGAATTATGACGCGCACCAATGCAAACAACAAGACCGACATACCTAGCATATAGTGCCAGGTCTTCATCGCGTCCCGCTCTTGACTTCCTTTCGGGAATATATCGCGCAGTTCCATACAGGCGTACACGGCCACAATCAAGATCAACATAAACCAGTGCAGTCCAATCGACAGCGAACCGTAGTTCGAATTGTTATTGCGTAATTTCATACATACTCTTTTTTAGTAGGTTAAAAATATTCAAAGATAAATTTGATTTTTGAATCAAACTCCTCTGGGAGAGAGAAATTTGGTTGCAACGACGAACAAGGTCAACAGCATATTGACACTGATCAGCATCAGCAATAAAACACTGGATGGTGGGGACAAAAAATGGAATAACTGACTCATAAAGGGTACAAATAGGGCTAGTCCCAGCATGGTTACTCCTGAGGCGATCACCCACCATAATGCAGGATTGGGTAACTTTAATGAGGCGAAAAAAGGTAATGATGAGGATCGGTTGATCAAGATCAACCAAATGTCACCAACAATCATTGCTGAAAAAGTTAAAGCTCTGGCTTGCTCAGTATGAAGTCCTAATTGCGTAGATCCCATATAAACTGCTACTAAGATAAGTAACAAAAAAACGCCTTGCTGTAGCCCCATCATGAACAACGGCCTATCGAATATTTTCGCCTTTGTAGAGCGTGGAGGGCGGTTCATTACATTCGCTTCCTCTTGCTCCGCCTCAAATACAATCGAACAGGTTGGATTAATCATCAATTCAAAAAAAACGATATGTACCGGCAACCAGATCAAGGGCCATCCCATCATTACGGCCAGTATCGACATGCCTGCTATCGGGATATGTGCGGCAATGACAAATACGACGGCTTTCCGTACATTATCAAAAATCCGGCGCCCTAAAGAAATCGCCGCCACAATAGAACTGAAATCGTCATCGAGTAACACCAAGGCGGATGCCTCTCGCGCGACATCCGTGCCTCGTCCGCCCATGGCGATACCGATATGAGCTGCCTTTAGCGCGGGTGCATCGTTCACGCCATCACCCGTCATGGCTACAATTTCTCCGATATTTTTTAATGCGACGACGAGCCTTAATTTTTGTTCTGGTTGTATTCGACAAAACACG
The DNA here is from genome assembly GCF_040544435.1 of Undibacterium sp. GrIS 1.2. Lineage (NCBI taxonomy): Bacteria > Pseudomonadati > Pseudomonadota > Betaproteobacteria > Burkholderiales > Oxalobacteraceae > Undibacterium > Undibacterium sp. GrIS 1.2. Next base: position 22,483 of record NZ_JBEONP010000020.1, on the reverse strand, counting down.
TTGATTGAATTCGATGATTCGCTTTGTAAGCACTGCTCTAAGTCAATATCGCTCATCGTCTCTAATTCTGATCCTGTAATGGCGCCCGACGTAACGTCCAGTCCACTTTGCATTGCTATACTAAGTGCTGTCGCTGGATAGTCACCGGTAATCATAATCACACGAATGTCAGCAGCATGACATTCCGTAACAGCCTTCCTGACGCTAGGTCGCAGGGGATCAGCCAGAGCGATTAATCCGGTTAGCTGAAATTTAAAATCATGTTGAATTTCGGGCAGGTCGCCACGCCGGAAGCTTGCTTTGGCCACGGCGAGTACGCGTAGTCCTTGCTTTGCAACCTGATTAACCTGAATGTTAATCTGTTGCGTCGCGCTTTCCGATAGATGGCATAAATCAATGATTGCTTCAGGGGCACCTTTTGCTGCGATCACATAATCCACAAGATCAGGGGATTGCCACACGCGTGACATTGCAAGCAATTCAGGTGACAGAGGATAGTCCTCAATTAAGCTCCAATTTGCGTGTAGATGTTCGGTTCCACGCAGAGCGATTTTTCCAGCTTCGTTAATAGCTTTCTCCATCGGATCAAATGGATTTCTATGACTCGATAGGATGGCAAATTCCAAAGTTTCATGGAACTTCTCTGGAAACTGTTCTGGTTTCAAGGACTGTATGTCATTAAATTGCTGTACTAGATCTTGTTCGTCAGTCCCTTGTGCAGGAAGAATGATCTGGGACAAAGCCATGCGATTTTCAGTCAAGGTGCCAGTTTTATCGACGCACAGAACAGTCGTCGCACCTAGCATCTCAATTGCAGAAATACGTCGTGCTAAGACACGCTTCTTTGCGATACGCCAAGAGCCGATCCCTAGAAAAATCGTCAGAATCAAAGGTAATTCTGCGGGCAATAATGACATTGCTAAGGTCAATCCCGCTAAAATTCCGGTCATCCAGTCGTTGCGGGAGATGCCATACCATGCCATCAAAAAGAGAACCAGAGCGATGCTCGATAATGCGATGACTTTGACAGCGTGCTGAGTCTCAGTTTGGATTCGACTTGGCTCAGTTTCCAATGTAAATAAGGCATTGCCCACACGTCCAAGCGCGGTATTGCCAGCAGTTGCCACTACTTGTGCCTTGCCGGTACCCTGCACCACCAAAGTTCCTGAGTAGATAGAGGGGTGATCATCGCCACCAGGCGCCAGCACGTCTTCGCTGAACGGCTCGCTCGCCAATTTTCTAACGGGAATAGATTCGCCACTTAACAGAGACTCATCAACGGTCAGACCTTGACTTTCGATAAGAAAGGCATCTGCCGGAATACGGTCACCTTCAACTAGTAAGATGATGTCTCCCGGAACAACATCTCGTCCTGGAACTCTCTGTTGTGTAGAGTTGCGTAAAACAAGTGCCTGTGGACTAGAAAGATCTCGCAACGCCTCAAGAGCACGTTCACTTTTTTTCTCTTGAGAAAAGCTCATTCCTATAATGATGAAGACGGATCCAAGCAAGATCGCGGCATCTTCTATATTACCCAAGACCAAATAGATAGCTCCACAGGCAATCAATAAAACAAACATGGGCTCGCTAACGATTGTCCACGCGATCGCTTGAAACGAGCGCGGCTTAGCTGACGGTAAATCGTTCCATCCATTTGTGCGCAATTTTTTTACTACATCATCGGTACTTAGGCCGCTAGTCGAATTGGTTGCGATAGCCATGAGTTTTCTTTCCTAACATTGATGCACCGCATAAGAGAGAGCATTCTTGATATAAAAAATGCGAATGAAAACACATCTTTAGGTAAGACCGGCTCGAACCCAGATTTTCTAGTAGTACATCTACAATTGTCTTTATAGCGTCGGCACGCAAATCACGATGGTGTTATTGCTCTCAACATCGTACGCTTTTAGGGACTCTATGAGGCGATAGCGATCCAGCCGAAAATCCAGATTCAATATAGTGTTGGGCTATATTTTGGTTTGCTCGGTACCGAACAAGCTTGATTGATGAGTCTGCATTATGAATCTTCATTGCGAAGATAATCGTGTCATAAAAAATCTGAGTAACGCTTGATCTAGCTCAAGTAACCTAGTGTTAGGAATTGGCATCCTAGGACAATTGGTCTAAGGTAAAGTCTAAGGCTGAATTGTGTTTGGAAGGCGAATGTGATGTTGGAATAGGTCGAACTATGATTTAGACAAAATACGCGGTGTCATTCATCTGTTTCGCAATTCAATAAAGTCAATTTAAAAAATTAAAACTCAGTTACACAGTAGTAGGCACTGCTAACACTGACTTCAAAACACCCGTTTTAAGTTACACATAATCTTTATTTCAATGTTAACAGTTCCTAATTTTAAATTAGAAGTACCAGCGATTTAAACTTTTGTGCTAACTACATTGCCGGTTGGTGTCACACCTTGCAGATTTTTTTCTATATTGGTTAGAAAACTGCTCAGAGTTGCGCTGCTACCTGATTGACCATCTGCCGCCAGTAAATTTGTGAAGCTTTGTTTAAGTGCGTCGATAGCAGAATTAGATGATCCTGATGTGCTTGTTCCTGTGCTGGTAGAGTCCGAGGTGTCAGTACTTGAGGAGGATAGTTGTTGTATCAGATTTTGTATGCCGCCTTCAAGCTTGCTGATCCCGCCGCCGCCATGATGATGATGTCCACCGCTACCAGAACCTGATATTGCGCTGCTGGGATCTGTGCCTGAGTCCGAGCTTGAGGACGATGTGCTTGAGCTTCCTGAGCTAGATTGTGATTGAAGCGCCGCAAATAAACTCTGTGCAAATGCAGCTAATGCCTGCTGTGGATCTTGTGCCGATGTTGCGTCCGAGGTGCTAGAAGTACTAGAGTTACCAGAAGTTGACGAAGTAGCTGATGTACCAGATGTGCCTGTGCTATCCGTAGTAGCGGTACCGCTGATGCCAAGCTGCGCTAGCGCTTGAGTCAGGGCGGATGCAAATTTGCCACCGCCACCACCGCGAACTCGTCCACCGTCTCCGTCACGATCGACGGTAGGCGTTGCGGAGTTGATTGCTGAGACATTGGATGTTTGTAAAGCTGAAAGAGGCGATATGTTTCCACCAATTGACGATATAGACATGATCTTTTCCTTTATTCAATAATTTATACGTGAGTAAATACATCGCTAAGCACGCCGTTTAATACAGCACCAAGAAGACCCTGGGGCATCTTGTATGTATATCGATTTTTACGGTGATTTAAATCGAAGAATAAGGGGGATTTTTCAATTGATTTGTATCTCTAAGTAGGGATTTAGTTACGTTTTCAAGTAAGTGTAACAATGTACTGTTTTAAGATAAATTCCGTTTGGATTTAATTTTTTATTGAAACATCTGTGAAGTCTTTCAAACACTTCGTGTTGGAAATTCGCTTTGTAGCATAACGATCTTCGTCACCACTTGGAGCAGATTTTCAAAAAATTCTTCAGGAGCATTTAGTGATGTCGGACTAAACGCTGACAATCGGGAGTTCAAGTTCAATTAATTTGAATCGCTTCCAAAAATCTTATCCCAGAAAGCGTTTGTTACACCAAAGTGGCTGATTTTTTTTGATGGATGATGATGCACTGCGTGCCAACGTTTACGTCGAAGTAACCAAGCATAATTCGCTCGCCAATGGTGTGTTGCATGATGTGTGATTGTGTATAAAAGATAGCCAGTCAGCAGGCCAAAGGTAAGAGACGATGCTCGCCATAAATCAGCTATCACTAAAGTCGGTAAAAAAACCAATCCAAATATAAGCATGGCACTCAAGATCGTCGGTGTACAAATTAAGGCTGTCGGACGTTGATGGTGTTCTTGATGCCATGTACTAAAAGGGCGTAAACCATGCAGCACAAAACGATGCAATACGTATTCGATAAAAGTCCAGCTTAGTAAACCAGTGAGTATAAAGGTGATTGTTTTTAAAAATTGTTCTGATGGACTTAATGTAATCAGAAAAGTCGCCATCAAGATAGATGTAATGCTGTAGAAAATAAAATCAACGCGGTACGCTAGCTTGCTTTGTTCCAGGCTAAAAATTTGCATGTTGATCCTAATTATTGACTAAATAGTTATCAATAATGATCGCGATTATACGACGGGTCTGTACGTTGTCGAACATACAATAAGCAAGATCAGGTATAGGCTTAGCTTGAATTGTTATTTTGTATCCTGCTAGGTCAAAAGCGTTTTGGCATATTTCAGCCAAGTCATTGCCACTCCAGGTTTTTAGTCCATCGCGGAAGGTTCTTGATATGAATCCACCTAAGTCAAGCGTGTTAACGATTAACGGCGGGTCTTCCAGCATCAAGTTCGCTTTATTTGAATCTGGATCAGATTTGCGTAGAGTTTTCTATGGACAGTTAGAAGGGATAGGGCAGGCAACTGGCCGCTTTATATCCAAAGGTCTGGCACCCGAGGATAACTTCACTCATACGGCCCATCTCCCTGACTATACCAACGCAATTAGCTTACTCATGGCGTGGCCGCAAAAACGGATTGATCCCGCAAGTTTGACCGCAGTAGGGCATCGCATTGTGCATGGTGGATCTGACTATTGGGAGCCACAAATCATCAACTTAACGATGATTAAAACCTTGTTGCATATGAGTCCGTTTGATACTGAACATTTGCCAGAAGAAATTTTACTGGCAGAGGCCTTCCATCGTCGCTTCCCTCAATTGCCCCAGATCGCGTGCTTTGATACGGCGTTCCATCACGATATGCCACGTATGGCGCATCTGTTGCCGATTCCGCGGCGGTATCAGGACAAAGGTGTGCAGCGTTATGGCTTTCATGGATTATCTTGTGCTTTTTTGATGGAGGAATTAGCACGACTTACTGACCACGCCACAGCACAAGGCCGGATAGTGCTAGCGCATCTTGGTAACGGCGCTAGTGTGACTGCGGTACAAGGCGGTAAAAGTATCGATACCAGCATGGGATTTACACCAAGTTCTGGTTTGCCGATGGGCACACGTTCTGGTGATCTTGACCCTGCATTAGTGTGGTACCTAGTGCGCACAGAAAAAATGGCGATCAAAGATTTTTATCATATGGTGACGCACGAATCAGGTCTGCTGGGTGTATCAGAAATCAGTTCCGACATGCAGGTTTTGATTTCTAAAGAACTAAATGATGTTCGTGCCGCTGAGGCTATTGGCCTATTTTGCTACCAAACTAAAAAAACACTCTGCGGCTTAATCGGTGTACTGGAAGGATTGGATACTTTGGTTTTTTCAGGCGGTATTGGTGAAAATTCAGCAGAAATCCGGGCCAGAATTTGTAGCGGATTAGGCTTTTTAGGCATAGAAATTGATCCTATCAAAAATGCCGCCAACAACGAAGTTATCTCTTCTGAGAGTAGCGCAATCACGGTGCGTGTGATTAAAACAGATGAAGAATTAATGATCGCCAAAACTGTTTTTCGAATGTTAGATAAGCATCAAAATACTGCTAAAACTCCTCATAGCATTTCCACCGGCGCCCCTCCAGTTACTTTTACTAAAGATAACAATGAAACCAATTGAGTCTGAACAAGTTCAAGGTACAAAAAATCAGCCCTTAGAGCCAGTGCTTTTAAAAAAGATGCAGGAATACTGGGCGGCGGCTAATTATCTCTCTGTCGGACAAATTTATCTCTACGATAATCCTTTGCTCAAGTTGCCTTTAGAGCTTGGACATATTAAGCCGCGATTGTTGGGGCACTGGGGTACGACGCCGGGACTTAATTTTATTTATGTGCATTTAAATCGTGTGATTAAACAAGATGATTTGAATATGATTTACGTCACCGGTCCCGGGCACGGAGGCCCGGGCTTAGTTGCGAATGCCTATTTAGAGGGAACGTATAGCGAGGTATATCCCGTCATTACACAAGATGAAGATGGCTTAAAACGGCTCTTTAAACAATTCTCTTTTCCTGGCGGTATACCTAGCCATGTCGCGCCAGAAACACCGGGGTCGATTCATGAGGGAGGCGAGTTGGGCTATTCACTCTCACATGCGTATGGCGCTGCGTTCGATAATCCTGATTTGATTGTTACTTGTGTGGTCGGCGATGGCGAGGCAGAGACTGGTGCGTTGGCAACTAGCTGGCATTCGAATAAATTTTTAAATCCTGTATGTGATGGAGCCGTGCTGCCGATCTTGCATTTAAATGGATACAAAATTGCAGGGCCAACGGTACTTGCACGGATTCCGCAGGATGAGTTGCAGGCCTTATTCCAAGGCTATGGTTACACTCCGTATTTTGTCGAGGGCGATGATCCAGAAACCATGCATCAATTGATGGCAGCCACGTTAGATACGGTAATCGCCAGCATCAAAGCAATTCAATTGGATGCGCGTACTAATGGTTTTACACAGCGCCAGCGCTGGCCGATGATTATTTTGCGCTCCCCCAAAGGTTGGACTGGCCCTAAGTTTGTAGACGGCAAACAAGTAGAAGGGACTTTTCGCTCGCATCAAGTACCGATTGGCGATATGAGTCATGCTGATCATGTAGCGATTTTAGAAAAATGGATGCAGAGCTATCAACCCGAAGAGTTGTTTGATGCAAGTGGAAAACTACGCGCCGATTTAGCTCAGCTGGCGCCCAGCGGTAACCAGCGCATGAGTGCCAATCTGCATGCGAATGGAGGCATACTCTTACGCGATTTGCAGATGCCAGACTTTAGGGACTATGCGGTTGATCTACTTTATCCCGGTGCTATTGATGTTGAGTCTACTGCGGTACAGGGCAAATTTATCCGCGATATTATCAAAAGTAATCCGACTAATTTCCGGGTATTTAGCCCGGACGAAACTGCCTCTAATCGCTGGGCTGCCATATTTGATGTGACTAATCGTTGCTCTACCGCCGAGGTCATTGCGATTGACGATCATGTCGCCGCCGATGGCCGGGTGATGGAAATGTTAAGTGAACATCAATGTGAGGGGTGGTTGGAGGGCTATCTGCTGACGGGGCGGCATGGATTTTTTTCTTGTTATGAAGCCTTTATCCACATCGTTGATTCTATGTTTAATCAACATGCAAAATGGCTTAAAACGGCAAATCATATCACTTGGCGAAAACCAATCGCATCACTTAATTACCTGTTGTCGTCTCACGTATGGCGGCAAGATCATAACGGCGGTAGTCACCAAGACCCGGGGTTTATCGACCATGTAATGAATAAAAAAGCCGAAGTGATCCGAGTCTATTTGCCGCCAGACGCCAATACCTTGTTGTCCGTTACTGATCACTGTCTGCGTAGCCGTAATTATGTGAATGTGATCGTTGCGGGCAAACAGCCAGAACCGCAATGGCTGACGATGGAGGCTGCAATTTTGCATTGCAATGCAGGGATCGGCATTTGGGATTGGGCCAGCAACCATACCGATCAAGAGCCGGATTTGGTCATGGCTTGCGCAGGGGATGTACCGACTATAGAAACCTTGGCTGCCGTTAAATTGCTATGGGAATTTTTTCCAGAAATAAAAATCAGAACCATCAACGTGGTGGACTTGATGAAGTTACAGCCAGACAGCGAGCATCCACATGGATTAAGCGATCAGGATTTTGACGCCTTATTCACGTCGGATAAACCGATTGTTTTTGCTTATCACGGCTATCCGACCTTAATCCATCGTCTGACTTATCGCCGCACTAATCATCACAATTTGCATGTACGCGGTTTCAAAGAGGAGGGCACAACCACGACGCCATTTGATATGGTGGTGTTAAATGAGATGGATAGATTTCATTTATTTGAGCTGGCAATTATGCGGCTACCACAACTGACCTCAAAGATCGCCGGGGCCAAACAGTTTGTGCGTGACAAACTGACCGCGCATAAGCAATACATAGATGTGCACGGTGAGGACTTACCCGAGATTAGACATTGGCGCTGGATGGAGGTCAGTACATAAACAGGCTTTTGCGTTTGCTACCGCGTTTGTTATCCGGTATCGAACGGTAGTGCCAAAGGCTACATTTCGACGCTAAGCATAGTTTAGCTAAATATATACTCCTAAATAGTATATTTAAGTTGTCCATAGAATCACTGGGTAATAGGTCAATTTTTTAAACAATATTGGGGAGTATATGTTTTTTATTGAATAGGACTTGAGTGGAATTGCCTCCGCAAGGCGTATAGGAGAACAATACTTTAATACCCGATGTTCCAATAGAGATTGCAGCGCAACTGAGGCGGTTTTGCTTCATTCCTAAAAAAATAGGCGAGTGAAATAGCTCACTTTGCTTTAAGCAGTTCTCTTTGCTCTATACAAAGCTTTAAACGTTCAATAAACCATTGTCCCGCTGGTCCCGGTGGTGCGGCAGTCGGATAGACCGCTGACATCGGCAGCTTAAAGCCATCTTGCGGCGTATCTTCCATATTCAAAACAAGCAAAGCGCCAGATGCCAGATCCTGCTCAATCATATGTAGCGGCATGCTGCCCCATCCAACGCTGTTGAGGAGAAAGGCATGTTTGGCGGACAGGTCTGCCAAACGCCAGGTCTGTGGAGATATCACGCCATAATCATGTCCAGCCATTAAATCGGAACGATCGGTCAGAACCAGCTGGATATGTTTTTCCAACGCTTTCTTAGGAATAGGTCCGCTCATTGTTTTACCCAACAAGGCCAAGGGATGAGTCGGCGCTGCGACCATCAATAAAGACATTTCCGCCAGACGTGTGCTTGTCAATGACGGAAAAGTGATAGGCAAGGAGGCCAAAATACCTAAGCTACAGCGTTCGTCCATAACAGGCTGGTAAGCAGCGCCCAGACCCTCAACATACAGCCGCAAAGGGGTATAAGGGAATTGCCTGGAGAAATCCTTAGCGACCTCGGCGATCATCACCGTAGGAAAAAAAACATCTACTACCACCGATAGTTCGGGTTCTAGCCCAGATGCCATCAGCTTGGCGCGCGCTTTCAGTGTATCTACACCAGCGACGATATTGCGTGCGTCGGCCAATAGCAGCATGCCTTCTGCTGTGAGCTTGGGATATCTGCCCGAGCGATCAAAAAGAACCACGCCGATTTGCTCTTCCAGACTATTTACCCAGCCGCTGACGGCGGATTGAACCCGGTTGAGCTTGCGCGCCGCAGCAGAAAAACTGCCTTCATCGACAGCGGCAACAAAGGTTCTGAGTTGGTCTAGCGACACGCCGTCTAGCATATATCCTCCTAATGTATCTCAAATATAGATGGTATCCATCTCAATATATCATCTTCTCAGCTATTCACAAAAAGCAGATGATGCGGAACATGTCCTATCAACCCCAAAAACACTAAAGGTTTAATCATGAAACTCTTACATCTTGATTCCAGTATTCTCGGCGCATATTCAGTTAGCCGTCAGTTGTCTTCCGCCATCGTCGCGCGCGAAGTCGCTTTGCATCCAGATATCCAAGTTATTTATCACGACCTTGCTTTGGACCCCACTTTGCATTTATCGGGAGCACATCTGGCAGTCTGGCAGGGCGGCGCGGTCGAAGATGCTTCCCTTGTCGCTGATTTAGCCAAAGGGAGTGCTTATATAGAAGAACTGCTCGAAGCAGACATCATCGTAATCGGCGCACCGATGTATAACTTTTCTATCCCGACCCAACTGAAGGCCTGGATAGATAGGGTAGCGGTCGCAGGCAAAACATTTCGTTATGGCGCTAATGGTCCAGAAGGCTTGTTATCCAAAGATAAGAAAGTGTTTATCGCATCATCCCGCGGGAGTGTTTATGCTGCAGGCAGTCCTGCCGCGGCCCTAGAACATCACGACAGTTACCTGGCCGGACTACTTTCCTTCCTGGGTATTACTAATCTCAAGGTCATTCGCGCTGAAGGCTTGGCATTTAGTCCCGAAGCCAAAGAAGCTGCTATTAGTCATGCTCTGAAAGATATTGCTGCTATTGCTGACTAAGAACGACCATGACCTATTCCATCATCGGCTCTGGCAACGTCGGCGTTGCTCTTGCCCGTCAGTTTGTGCGCAGCGATATTGAGGTTTGTATCGCAAACGCGCGCGGCTCCGACTCACTTACTGCCCTCACAAATGAGTTGGGGAAAAGGTGATGCCAACGACCTTACAAGACGCACTCAAGGCCGAGGTTGTGATCTTCGCTGTCCCTTTTCGCGCCTATAGAAAAATTGCCAGTGTTATGGTGGACTGGAGCGGCAAGATTGTGATCGATGCGATGAATGCGCGCGATCTTACGCCGGAAGAGTTAAGCGGGAGAGAATCCAGCGATATCCTTGCGCTGGCATTGCCGGGAGCAAAGGTGGTCAAAACTTTCAATCAACTTCCTGCTGCGTTGTTGGGTAGTGACCCGTTCCAACCAAGTGCTCGGCGCAATCTGGTCGCTTCCCGCTGCATTGAATGCGAACACCCGCCGAAAACTATTTTTCTTCAAGGGCGCGAGTCTGAATATTGATGGTCAGATCGTTCCACAACAATCCGCGATTGAAGTGCGCGGTACCAGCACCGTCGAGCTGATTAACGGCTCAGAACCAAGCGAAATATTAATGCTGCAAGGCACTCCGATTGGTGAGCCAGTTGCGCAGCATGGCCTCTTTGTGATGAATTCCGATGAAGAGCTCCGACAGGCCTACGCTGACTACCGCCGTACGCAGTTTGGTGGTTGGCCCTGGCCAAGCAATGCTCCCGTTCACGGATCTGAGCAGAGAGATTCGCTCGTCACGCTAATGGGCGTGTTGAGCTTGTTTTACAACCGGATTTGCAATTAGATATATCTCAAAAATAGATGGTTTGTATCGCAATATCCCGGCTTCTCAGATCTATTTGCGAGCAGTACGATTACATCAGCTTGTTTCGCGCTCTGCGATTTAAGTATCTTTTTTAAACTACAAGGAAATTATCATGACTTATTCCATCATCGGTTCAGGCAAAGTTGGTACCGCACTTGCTCGTCACTTCGCCCGCACTGGCATCGACGTCGTTATCGCGAATACCCGTGGCCCAGACACACTTCAGTCATTAGCAAAAGAACTTGGCGAAAAAGTGACGCCAGCAACAGTACAAGACGCGCTTAAAGCGGACATCGTTATTTTTGCGATTCCATTTCTGGCACATCGCCAAATTGCACGCGAAGTGACTGACTGGGACGGTAAGATCGTCATCGATACGATGAATCCTTATGGCGTGCCGATGGAGGAGTTGGGCGGACTTGCGTCTTCTGATGTGTTGGCAGCGGCGTTGCCAGGTGCTAAGGTAGTTAAGGCTTTCAATCAATTGCCTGCGGCGCTTCTGGCAAGCAATCCATCTCAACATGAGGGTCGCCGGGTTGTATTTGTATCGGGCAATGACGATGACGCTAGCGCGACTGTTGGACGACTTGCCGCACAGCTTGGCTTTGCTCCAATTTTGTTAGGTAAGGTGGCAGAAGGTGGACGTCTTTTGCAATTGACTGGACCATTACTGCTACAAAATCTGATCAAGCTTGGTTAAGCTTAGTTAATCTACATGCGTACCGGATACATGGCTAGCTGCTATTGATTTATCAGCGTCAATAGCAGTATCGTCTCGTGAACTACGTACGCTGCCGAACAGATGAGGTGTCTTCCTTAAGGCAATCTGAGGATAATTATTTAATCCTGAGAGATGTCGCGTTTTATGCCAACTACTGAGACACTCGTTGCCGCAATTGCTCAGCCTGCGCCTGGCCAACTTGTTCTTTCTGGTAGTTGGACCGCACGCGCCATTGGCGATATCGACCCGCATTTAGCGGCCTTGCTATTATCTGATGCCGTATTGGATCAATCGTCCGGTAAGCCTGCTGCTCAGCCCACAATTCAAATCGATGGTTCGCAATTAATTAGTATTGATAGCATCGGCATTTGGGTCTTACAGAGGCGCTTGCAAAGCTTCCGTGATCAAGGGGGCGTCATCCAGTTATCAGGATGGTCGCCGCAATATCAAAAAATGTGGGACATCGTCAGCCAGCAAAAACATGCTGCGCTACCAGTCTCGGTAAATTCTTCTTTTGTTGAACATATTGGGGAAAAAGCCGAGAGCGTATTGCAAGATAGTTTGGCATTGCTCAGCTTTGTCGGCGAAATCGCGATGACCTTTGCACGACTATTGCCGCACCCTCAACGCTGGCGCTGGCGACCGGTGCTGCACAATATTCAGCTTGCCGGATTTGAGGCATTGCCAATTGTTGGCATTACCTCTTTTTTATTGGGCATCGTAGTCGCTTATCAAGGCGCGGACCAACTCAAACATTACGGTGCCAATATCTTTGTGGTCGAACTGGTCGGCTATTCCATGCTGCGTGAATTTGCGCCTTTAATCACGGCCATCATTATTGCCGGACGTTCAGGCTCTTCTTATGCCGCGCAAATCGGCACTATGGTTGTGACCGAAGAAGTAGACGCAATGCGTACCATCGGCATCGTGCCGATTGATTTGCTGGTCATACCCAAAGTGATTGCCTTATTAATCGCACTACCTTTGCTCACCATTTTCGCCGATGTGATTGGGGTCTTGGGCGGCATGGTAATGGCAAGCTTACAGCTGGGTGTCGGTTTTCATGAATTTGCAGAACGATTTGGCACAGAAATTCCGCTAAAGACCTTATTAATTGGAGTTGGTAAAGCTGCTATGTTTTCAATTGCGATTGCAGTGATCGGCTGTTTTCAGGGCTTCCGCACAAAAGGCAATGCCGATAGTGTTGGCCGCCAGACTACACGTAGTGTAGTGCAGGCGATTTTTGTGGTGATTGTGTTGGATGCGCTGTTTTCCGTCATTTTTAATTTATTGGATTTGTGATGGAAGCACAAAATTTCTCAAAAATTCTTAGCGCTAATGAGGATAAGGCTGATAGCAAGCCTGACACAAACGTCAATAACAACGTCAATAACAACGCCAAGCCCGATAACATCATCGAGATGCGCAAGGTATGCACCCGATTTGGCAACAAGACAGTACACACAGATCTTGATCTGGATATCCGGCGAGGTGAGATTTTTGCAATTGTCGGCGGTAGTGGATCGGGCAAATCAACCTTGCTGCGCGAAATGATTTTGTTGCATAAGCCAGACTCCGGATCAATCAAAATTTTTGGAACCGACCTTGCCACTACATCGGACGAAGAGGCCAATCTATTACGCCAGCGTTGGGGTGTTATGTTCCAAAAAGGCGGCTTATTTAGCACGCTCAACGTGATTGAAAATATTGGCCTGCCTTTACGTGAGCACACCGTATTAGACGATCAAATCATTGATGAAGTCGCCGCGTGGAAATTATCTCTTAGCGGGCTGGAGCCAGACTCTGGCTCGCGGTATCCCTCTGAATTAAGCGGCGGTATGCTCAAGCGCGCGGCACTTGCGCGTGCTCTGGCGCTTGATCCTGAATTGCTGTTCCTAGATGAACCTACCGCAGGGCTAGACCCAGCTGGTGCAGCGGGTATTGACAGCCTAGTTCGAGACTTACACGCTTTATATAACTTAACCATTGTGATGATCACGCACGATCTGGATTTGTTGTGGCAAGTCACTGACCGGGTCGCTGTATTGGGTGAGGGCAGAGTGCTTGCTGTTGGCTCTATGAGTGAATTGTCCAAAATGGATCATCCGATTATTCGCCAATACTTTGATGGTGCACGTGGACGTGCGGCACAGCAACAGACAGGCCAGGAGCAAAAAAAACAGCAGCGAGTATCAAAAACAATGCAAACCGTAATTGAAGAAAGTAAAAAGGAAACATGATGGAAACAAAAGTCAATTACGCAGCAGTAGGTACATTTGTCTTGGCGCTTGGTGCGGCATTTATTGCGGGTATTTTGTGGTTGTCGGTCGGTTTAGGCAAGCAAAAACACTATGAAAAATATCTTGCGATTGTGAATGAATCGGTTGCCGGACTGAACGTTGATGCCCCTGTTAAATATCTGGGAGTCGATATCGGAAAAGTGAAAGATATCAAACTTGATCCGGCCAACCCGCAGCAAGTACTATTGCAATTTGCGATTGAGCAAGGCACGCCGATCAAAATCGATACCTTAGCGGTACTGAAGACGCAAGGATTGACGGGTATCGCCTATGTTGAGTTAAGCGGTGGTTCGCCCAATGCGCCAGTTTTGGTCGCTACCGGGCCAGATGAGTTGCCGGTGATCCGCACTAAACCGTCATTGGGTGCCCGACTAGAAAATGTGCTCAGCTCGGTACTGGCTAATCTTGATCGTACTGCCGCCAATATCAATGCGGTGTTAAACGATGAGAATCGCGCTGCGTTTACCAAAATTCTGGCGGATACATCAGCTGTCACCGGTACTTTGGCAGCGCAAAAAAATGCGATGAGCAGTGGTATCGCTAATGCGTCTAAGACGGCTGACAATGCAGCACGCGCATCGGCACAGCTTGATCCGCTGTTACAACGTATTTCCAGCAGCGCAGAGGCAATAGAAAAATTGGCGAAAGAGGCGACATCGGCCAGTATCAGCACTAAAAAAACAGTGGACGATGCCGGTTCTGCAGTACGCCAGATCAGCAATGACACGGTCCCAGAGTTAAATCGATTGCTGACAGAATTAGGGGACTTATCAAGCTCACTAAAAAGTTTAAGTGAGCAGACCAAACAAAATCCAAGCAGCTTGATACGTGGTCGCCAACCAGTTCCTTATGGTCCAGGTGAAGGACTGGGTGATAGATCACTAGGCAGTACTAAAGATGGCTCTGGCGAGAGTTTTGGCAAAAAAACGGGAGAGAAGAAAACACCATGATCAATTTAGCTAAACCAAAAACAGGTACGTCATTGCAATATCAATTCAGCAAACCCGCTTCGCATAAGGCTATTGGCTTAAGCATAAGTTTGGCTGTAGTGGCAATAGTGACATTGAGCGCCTGTTCCTCCCTATTGCCAGCCAATGTGCCACCACCGATGCTGTACTCTTTTGATGCGGTACAAACGAATGTAAACACCAAACCAATAGTGTCGCTACCAGCGAAATCTGCTAATGCCATAAGTGGACCAACATTAACTGTGAGTATCCCGCGTGCGGCCGCCGGTTTTGATACGCAGCAAATGATGTATATGCGCCAGCCGCATCTACTGGAATATTTTCGTGAAAGCCAATGGGTAGATATGCCTGCTGCTATGTTGTTTCCACTAGCGGTCAATGCGATAGAGCAGAGCGGGCGATTTGGTGCGGTAATGCAATCGCCTACCACCATCGTCAGTCAGTATCGGCTAGATTTAGAAGTGGTACGGCTACAGCAAGAATTTTTCAGCCAACCAAGCCGTGTTCACTTCACTTTACGTGCGCATTTGTCCGATACCGCAAGCCATAAAATCATCGCCTGGCGTGAGTTTGATACCAACGTCAATGCGGAGAGCGATAATTCCTATGGTGGCGTAGTGGCCGCAAATCAGGCGATACGTACGACGCTGATTGAGCTTGCCAGTTTTTGTGCTGATACGCTTAAAAACTCATCCGAATCGTCGGCTGAATCAGCGACAGTACCAGCTACACAATCAGCTGCTGGATCAGCTTTTAAGCGGCCAGCGCCTGATCGACGATAACTTGTGCCTCGTCCAGTATTTTTTGCAGATGCACATCGCCGAGAAAACTCTCGGCGTAGATTTTATAAATATCTTCTGTACCTGAAGGGCGGGCAGCAAACCAACCATTTGCTGTAATCACTTTTAATCCGCCAATGGCGGCATCGTTACCAGGTGCGCGGGTCAAAATGGCCTGTATGGTTTCGCCGGCTAAGCTGGTTGATTGCACTTGTTCTGGCGACAGTTTAGATAACTTGGCTTTTTGCTCGAAGCTAGCATACGCCTGCTTACGGTCAGCCACAGGCTCACCAAACTCATGGGTTAAATCGCTATACACATCGCCAAGATCATGTCCCATTTTTGCAGTGATTTCGGCTGCGAGCAAGGCTAAAACCATACCGTCTTTATCCGTCGTCCAGGCGCTGCCATCACGCCGGGCAAAGCTGGCGCCAGCGCTTTCTTCCCCCGCAAAAGCCAGACTACCATCGGCTAATCCTGCAGAAAACCATTTAAAGCCAGCGGGCACTTCAATTAATTGTCGCCCCAGTTTGGCTGACACACGATCAATCATCTGGCTACTGACGACTGTTTTTCCTACAGCAGAGTTTTTACTCCACTGAGGTCGGTGTTGAAACAAGTAATAGATAGCTACCGATAAATAATGATTGGTCGGCAATAGTCCCACTTTGGGCGTGACGATTCCATGTCTGTCGTGATCGGTGTCACAGGCAAAGGCAATATCAAAGCAATCCTTTAAGGCAGTCAGGTTATGCATGGCATAAGGCGAGGACGGATCCATGCGTATTTGCCCATCCCAGTCAACTGTGACAAAGCGGAATGTAGTGTCTACCAATGGATTCACGACGCTTAAATTGAGTTTGTAATGATCCGCAATCGCCGGCCAGTAATGCACACCGGCACCGCCGAGTGGATCAACACCCATATGGATATTCGCCTCGCGAATGGAGGTCATGTCGATCACATTCTCCAGATCGTTGATGTAGGCGTTTAGAAAATCGTAGTAGTGCGTGGTCGACGCCCGCAGGGCTTTTTCAAACGGCATGCGTAAAATGCCGGGCGAATCACCCAAACCACCTTGAGTACTTTTCTGCAAAAAATCGTTTGCCTGTTTTTCTATCCAGCCAGTGATGATCGTATCCGCTGGTCCGCCGTTGGTGGTGTTGTACTTGATACCGCCATGCTCTGGCGGATTGTGTGAAGGTGTGATGATGATGCCGTCTGCCAGACCAAGCTGCCGTCCACGGTTATACGTCAAAATTGCATGCGATACGGCCGGTGTCGGCGTGTATTCCCCTTTGGCTGCCATCATCACCTCAACCCCATTTGCAGCCAAGACTTCTAATACGCTGGCGAATGCGGGTTCGGACAAAGCGTGGGTATCAATTCCGATAAAACATGGCCCGGTAATACCTTGTTGCTTGCGATAGAGACAAATTGCCTGACTAATCGCCAGCACGTGCATCTCGTTAAAACTACGATTAAATGCTGAACCGCGATGACCTGATGTACCAAACAACACTCGTTGCGACGCGATAGATGCATCGGGTCTTTCTGTGTAATACGCCGTCACGAGTTTAGCGACATTGATGAGTAATTCTGGGGGGGCTGGTTTGCCAGCTAGAGGGCTGATTATCATAAGCTATGTTGTGTTGAGTTGAATTGACGAAAAAAATGGAACATACAAAGGAGTAGAAATGAGAATTCTTATATACTCCCTAAATAATTTAAAAAAAGCTCTATATTGATCAATGATTGTATGGACAATTAATATATACATCCGCTCAGTATTAAATCTGTCCTATCATTACCCCTTCAGTGCTGGGGCTTCAATGCGATGTGGTGTCGGATGCAGGATCATTTGTACTTTAGCCGATGCCACTACATGTTCGGGCTCAAATCCGAATTGTCTTAGTAGAACTTTGATCGGTGCCGACATACCAAAAGTGTGCATCCCTAAAATGCTGCCATCTACACCAGCATAGCGTTCCCATCCAAAAGTAGAGGCTGCCTCTACCACGACACGCGCCTTGATTGAAGGTGGCAGTATTTTGTCTTTATAGGCTTGAGTCTGACTTTCAAATATTTCCCATGAGGGCATACTGATGACTCGGGCGTGGATGCCCTCCGTTTTCAGCTGCTCGTATGCCTTGATGCAAATTCCCATTTCGCTGCCGGAAGCGATTAGTAAGACGTCAACTTGATTGTCCGTGGTCTCGGCCAAGATGTAAGCACCAAAAGCAAGGCCGCTGGCGCTGGCATAAATCGATCGATCTAAAGTTGGTACCGCTTGTCGCGTCAACACTAGGCAGACTGGGGTCTGTTTAAATTGCATCATCACTCGCCAGGCCTCTACTACCTCATTCGCATCTGCCGGTCGCAACACCACTATGCCGGGCATTGCGCGTAGTGATGCCAATTGTTCTATCGGCTGATGGGTGGGGCCATCTTCTCCCATGCCAATTGAATCATGCGTCCAGACAGAAATCAGTGGCAACTCCATCATGGCGCTCAGCCGGAGCGCGGCACGACAATAGTCGGTAAAGATTAAAAAACTGGACACGAACGGACGCAGACCAGACAAACTCATTCCATTTGCAATGGCGCACATCGCATGTTCACGCACGCCAAAATGAAAATTACGGCCTGCATAATTGCCTTCCGCCGCTTGTCCAATCGCTTGAAAATTACTCGGTCCCAATAAGTTCAGTTGCGTTTTGGTCGATGGCGAAAGATCCGCAGCACCGCCCATTAGCCAAGGTATTTTGAATGCCAGCGCATTTAACACGATACCTGAGGAATCACGCGTTGCCATTCCTTTTTCATCCTGATCGAAAACCGGTAAGACTGTCTCCCAGTTTTCAGGCAAATTACGTACTTGTATCTTGTCAATCTCTGAAGCCTGATCTGGATATTCGTTGCGATATGCCAGATATAAAGCGTTCCACGTCGCATATGCAATTGCCCCACGCAATCCAAATCGCCTCTTAAAATGATCAATAACCCCATCTGGTACATCAAACTGTAGATCAGGATTGCAGCCATAGAATTGTTTTGTCAGACGGACTTCCTCGACTCCGAGCGGTTCGCCATGCGCTTCACGTGTATCTTGTTTGTGTGGCGCACCATAACCAATATGGCTTTCCACGATAATGAGAGTTGGTCTATCCTCATTCGCATCATGCATTTGCTGCTGACGGTCACCGCGCTCGTCTAGATCGGCAAAAATCTGGTACGCCTTGGTCAATGCTGTCAGATTATTGGCATTCTTGACCCTCAATACCTGCCAACCATAAGGGAGGAAACGCGCTGCAACATCTTCGGTAAAAGTGATTGACGTCGCACCTTCAATACTGATGTGATTATCGTCATAAATCCAGCATAGATTGGCTAGTTTTAAATGTCCTGCCAGCGATGCAGCCTCGCTGCTAACGCCTTCCATCATGTCGCCGTCACCGCACAAAGCATAGACATGATGGCTGAATAACTCGTAACCAGGGCGGTTATAGGTCGCTGCCAGCCAGCGCTCTGAGATCGCCATGCCGACGCTGTTTGCCAGTCCTTGTCCTAACGGTCCGGTTGTCGTTTCTACTCCAGACGTCCAGCCAAATTCAGGATGTCCGGTGCAGCGACTTCCTGCTTGCCTAAAATTTTTCAGATCCTCTAAAGTCACTGCCAGACGATCGCCGGGTGGATAGCTCGACGATTTCGCTTTTACGCCTGTCAGAAAAAGCAGGCTATAAAGCAAAGCGCAGGCGTGACCAGCCGACAAAACAAACCGGTCACGATTGATCCATTCGGGATTATCCGGATCGTATCTCAAGAAGCCTTGCCACAAGCAATACGCGGTTGGAGCCGCGCCCATCGGAGTGCCGGGGTGACCTGATTGCGCTTTTTGTACAGCATCGATAGACAGCGTACGTAAGGTGTTAATACATCGCTCATCGATTTCTAGCTCGGCAAATTGTTCTGGCTCGTTCACAAAAGACTCCGGTTAAAAACGCAATACAATAATTTGGCGACAATTTTGACAACCCATCTTTACAAAGGATTGCTTCCTTATTCAAAGGGATTGCTGTCAACTATTTCTTCCTACATATCGACATGAGCAAGTTGCCGTCCCTTTTCAGCGATTAGTAAGATCAGGGCTTCCCATGATTTTGCAAACGATGCAACGCCTTCAGTTTGAAGTCTTTCTGCCAAAGCCTCATCATCGACGCCTTCGCGCCTGAATTCCTCCAGCACCGCTGGGGCGAAGCCACCATCGGTAGGTAACACGCCGTCGGGCTTGCCGTGATCTGCAAAAGCTAATAAGGTCTTTTCAGGAACGGTATCAATACTGCCAGGAGCGATTAAGGCATCCACATACAAGGTATCTGACGCAAGAGGATCTTTGGTACCTGTGCTGGCCCATAAAATTCGCTGAGGACAAGCACCAGACTGCAGAATTTTTTGCCAGCGTGCGGAGACCATCAATGTTTGATAAGTCTTATAAATCAGCATTGCCATCAAAATGCCAAGCCGATTGTGGTACTCCGGTGATATTTCCTGTTTGACTGCTGTATCCCAACGACTGACAAAAATCGATGCAACAGAAAATACTTTGGCATCCAACCCGGCGGCGATGCGCCGCTCGATGCCGCACAAATAAGCTTCTGCCGCTGCAAGATACTGCTGGCTTGAAAATAATAAGGTCACATTCACCGGCACTCCGGCAAAAATTGATTCTTCGATCGCCTTCAGACCTGCGGGCGTTCCCGGGATTTTGATGAATAAATTAGGACAATTTGCTGCACGATAAAGCCGCTTTGCCTCTGCTATCGTACCCTCGGCGTCATTCGCTAATAATGGTGACACCTCGAGCGATACCCAGCCATCTAAGCTGTCTGTAACCTTGAAAATAGGAAGAAGCAAGGCTGCCGCTTGGGTTAAATCGCTGATCGCCAATTCAAAAAATACAGCCTCAGCAGATTTTCCTTCTTCCAATTTTTGATGGATATCTGCATCGTAAGCATTGGTGTTTCGGATTGCCTGCTCAAAAATGGTGGGATTGGATGTCAGCCCCGTGATAGAAAATTCTGCAAGATATTTTGCTAAGGTACCGCTGCTTAACAGGTCTCTTGTGATGTTATCTAACCAGAGACTTTGTCCTAGCTGATGTAGTTGTATTGTTGGTTTCATGATCGCCTGAATGAGAAGAGGTGGGTTGAGTGGTCGTTATGGAGGATCAGATGATGTCGGCGCATGGATGACCTCAAGAAAATTAACATGGATTAAATCTGCTATATGATCAATCGTGATATCAGCAGCTGGAAAATTGGCGATATTTTCCGGATCAAGTGCGTAGTGCCCTTGACGAACAAAGATTGTCGTCAGTCGATCACCCCAATGACTTTTCATCGTAGACAAAATACGTAATTTATCGTCGACCATTACATAATGTTTCGCGGGGTACTGCGCCTCCACTACATCCAGCATGTCTTCTTTGTGGACGTAGACCAGTACTCGTCCTTCAACCGCATTCCACAGCCCAGAGCGTTGTATTTTTCTCGGCTGAAAAACTACATCACCATCCGATAAAATTACAGTTTTTCCCCAAGAAGATAGATGTGAAATCGCCGCTTTTACGTTGGGGTACAGCAAGTCGGAGAAGGGGAAATCCATTAGATATGCCGACATTAGTAATAGCCGCGGATCACTCATATCTTGTACTCGATACCGCTGTAATGCCCCCAAATAATCCACATAGCCTAATTCTTCACGCAGCTCTTCCAGAATAGTGTTGTAGCGATCCTCATTTTCAGGGCCAAATTCTTGAGAAAGATGGCATCGCAGATCACTACGCAGGCGATCGTTATCCAGCAACGTATTGTCTACGTCCAATAGAAAAATAATCTCGTCGGGTTCTGCCATTAGTCATCTTTCATCGAACAAAAATAGGTTCACTAAAAAGTCGAGGTCAGCGCAAAATAGTAAAAAAGATCATTAGCTATATTGATCAGGAATCTGTATCCAATTTCTCAACATGTCCACCAAATTGATGCCGCATCGCGGACAATAATTGATTGGCGAAACCAGCATTCCCCCGAGAGCTAAAACGCTCAGATAGAGCTGCGTTCAGTACAGGAGCGGGGACAGCTTCATCAATTGCAGCAATCATCGTCCAGCGTCCTTCGCCAGAATCTGACACATGCCCTTCAAATGTACTTAAGGAGGGATCTTTTTGTAGCGCCTTCGCAGTTAAATCGAGGAGCCAGGAACTAATGACACTGCCACGTCGCCAGACCTCAGTGATCTCAGCCAAATCAAATGGGTATTGATAAAATTCTGGATTGCGTAATGGTGTGGTTTCCGCATCTGTCGCAGTTTTTGAGTGACCGCCAGAGGTATTGTTCACTGCACCTATATTGGCGTTATGTAGAATATTTAGGCCTTCTGCATAAGCCGCCATCAAACCGTATTCAATACCGTTGTGCACCATTTTTACGAAGTGGCCAGCGCCATGCGATCCACAATGCAGGTAGCCATATTGAGCTGTACTTTTGTTTTTTTTATCACTGATCGCTGCTTCTTCGGACATCCCACTTTTTGTCCGGTCATTCGCAGTGTCGTGTGATGCCGCGCCTGGCGCGAGTGACTCAAAAATAGGGGAGAGATAATTTACGATGCCAGACTGGCCTCCGATCATCAGACAATAGCCACGCTTTAGGCCAAACACACCGCCACTAGTTCCTACATCAACATAATGAATGCCGCGTGAACTCAAGGCAGTGCTGCGTTGAATATCGTCACGGTAATATGAATTGCCGCCATCAATGATAATGTCGCCAATGTCGAGTAATGGTGTCAGAGTCGCCAGCTCTTGATCAACCAGTCCAGCGGGCAGCATCAACCAGATCACTCTGGGTTGTTCTAATTGCGATACCAGAGTTGCAATCGAGTCGGCG